>DAOMFH010000161.1:0-5286 GCA_035429705.1 Actinomycetota bacterium | reverse complement strand
TCCAGATCGTGCGTCGAATCGTGTCTCTCGCAGGGGCGTAGTGACAAGTTGGTGACACGTTTGGACATCGGACCTGGGCTTCGCCGCCACACGAACTGCCCATGGCGCGCCTCACCTTCAGCCGGCCCGACCGCGAACGAGCTGCTGGCCCTCACCCGAATTCGCGGCGTCTGACTTCCTCCGCAAAGGCAGGGACATCGGCTCTCGCGAGCCGCCCGAGGAGTTGCCCCAATGTTGTCGGAGGGCGCCGGGCAACGGTGACCTGGCCGACGAGCGCTCGATGGACCATCGCAGGGTAGAGGTCGAGTTGATCAAGGAGGAACGCGTCTGGCGTTACCGCCTCGAGGTGAAATGGCTCGGTGGAGGCAGTTGCGAAGTGGCGCACATTGAACGTGACCAGCACGGCGCAGCGTGACTGCACCGCAGCGGCAAGGACGTGGCGATCCTTCGGATCGCAGGTCATTACGTCTATCAGGCCGCCATAGCCGACCACAGCTGCCTCGGGAAACGCCTTGCTCATCTGTGCGATCCGCCGGTCCACCCGCTCGTCACTCACGCCTGACTTGACAATCGCGCCTCGCAACTCGTCCAAGACCGCCTGCGACCAGTGGGGCGAGAACGCCCCCTCCTCGGCAATGCGCAACAGTGTGTCGGTGAGCGTTGGGCTGAAGAGAGTGCAGGCATCAAGGAATGCAGGAAAGGCCATGGTCAGCGCATGGGGGGGGCCGGCCGATCAAGCCGGTCATACATATTGCCGTCCTCCGCCTCAGCGACCATTGCATCGAGCGCTTCGCGGCGCTGTTCTTGGGCTTGCTCCTGGAAGGCAATAAGGTCCTCTAGCCGCACATACCGGTGACGTCCGGGCCTCTCCATGGGGATTTCTCCCCGCTCAAGAATCCGTACCATCGTCGGGCGGGAGATGCCGAGGTAGTCGGCGGCTTGCTGCGTAGTCAGCCTCGCATGCAGGGGCACAACGCTCACACCCATCCCCGCAGCGAGCGCCTCGGCTACCTGGCGCAGAACGGCGAAGATGTCGTCGGGCAGTTCCAGTCGGTGGCCCTGCGCATCCACGAGTGCGGGGCGGCCACCGGGCGCCTTGAAACCGGCCTGGTCGAGCACTCTGACGAAGTCGACGATGGCCTCACCCTGGCCCGCGTCGGGTACGTACGTGTGAGCCCGTTGGCTCGCAGCTGCTCTGGGCATATCCACCTCCGACGTTGTACTGGATCCCTCCTATGGTAAACGAACAAAACGAACGTGGCGCGATTCAGCTGACGGCGTCTGTCAATGCCGTCCAGTCGGCGCCCGACGATCAGAGAGTCCAACCAATGGATCGAGGCGTCGCTCGTTCTGATGCTGATCAGGTTGATTCACACAGCGGCATGACGGTGTGGAAGCGGAGACGCCACAAGGCCACCATTCACAACCGGGACTCGAACAAGATCAACTCAGGAACGCGGACGTGGGTACGGGCTAAGCGTTCCATTCACGGAAGAGTCGTCGGACCTCTTCTGGTGATCTCTCCGTGTAGTCGGTGAGGTCAAGCGCCCGGGGGACGCTCGTGTGACCGATCATGAAACCGTTCCCAGCCGGGTAGATCAGTACCAAGCGGTCGGGACCGCTGAAGGTCGTCTGGTAGACGTTCCGAGAATCGTGCCCGACGCCCGTGTCACCCTCCAGCTGAACGGTGACCTTCTGCTCCATGCCGCGGATCATGTCTGGGACGCCTGGGGCCGCGGCTGCAAGCGCCGCGTGGGTCCCCAAGTCCGTGACCGTAGGCCGCTTGTGCCGTCTGTCAGCGATTCGGCGCAAAGCCAAGTAGCCGACCATTCCGATGCCGATCAGGGAGTCGACGCCGATCAGGGGTCGACATCGTTCACGACCCTTTCCACCAGGACGACCACTTGTGCACCGTCAGTTGTTCCCCGACCCCGACCGACCCTTGTGTCACCTGGATTCGAACTGGGCCAGGCCACGATCCCTCCAACTCGCGAAGGTCGCTCTCCCCCAAACCCGCAACGTTCTTCAGGCACCTGATCGAGGCCATGCTGGCGTCTGGCCGTTCGATGGACGGGAGGGAGAGAGCTACCCAGACTTCATCATTGGCGAGGACGAGAACGGTCGCCCGTTCCGTCACTCAATAGACAACGACAGCCCCGAGCATGTGATGGTCTTCCTGGGTGATCTAGGACGCGACCTCCCCGAATCGGAGCGGGACCACTGGCGGAGCCAGAACGTGGCGCCGTCATCAAGAATGAGTGGGACGAGCTTTCGCAGGTCATTTCTCAATCAGCCGACGTCGCCCCAAGCTCCCGACCTGAACTTCAAACACCGCTACCAGACGCCGCGCAACGAATGGTGCAAGACCTTTGGCTGGGCCCTGTTCCGAGATCCAGTGACAGCTGACGAACATGCGTTGAAGCGTCTGCGGGTCCCGCTGAGCGAGAGCCAGCCCGAGTTCGAAGCCCAAGTACTGAATCTCGCCTACTACTGGTCGATGCGCTGAACGACGCGGAGCTCGGGAAGCGCCTCTCTGTCAGAACCAAGGAGGAGCGCAGCATCGCGAAGTTCAATCGGTGGCTGGAGCAGGAAGAGTACCCCACGGCAGGTGCTGACGTGGCACTGCTGAAGAGGTTCAAGATCTTCGCTCTCGGGTGGCTGCCCATCGTGAAGGTTCTGAGTACGACGACTGCCTGGCGGCCCGACTCGGCAGGGACGGCCTGGTCCACGGGTTTGCGCGGTTGCTGGTCGAGGTGAACGACATGTTGGAGAGACTCCACGCGTACTTCCTCGACCGGACCAGGCACGACGGCACGTAGCCGCACCCAGTGCGCTGGCCAGGCCAAGTCGGTCAATGGATGCGCTGCCGCGCCAACCACTTTCTTGGGCGGGAACGGGGTCGGCCAAGGGTCGTAGTGACAAGTTAGTGACAGAAGTTCGGCCCCCAAGTCACCTCGGGGGCCGGTTTCACGCTCAGATGAAGCGCGCCCGAAGGGATTCGAACCCCTAACCTTCTGATCCGTAGTCAGATGCTCTATCCGTTGAGCTACGGGCGCTCGCGTCCCAGTGTATCGGGCACCCCCGGTGGAAGGGCAGGGGTGTCGAACGGGGGGGTGTGATCTCATGGGAAAGCGTCGTCCGGCGCAGCCAGAACCACCGACGGGAACCCCCATGACGATCAACGACGATGAGTTCGCGCGCGCGTTCATGGCGTTCCTGACCCACATGAGCAATCGGGACTCCGCCGGCTCGGCCGGCACGCAGCTCGGCGGGGTCGTCGGTGAACACCTCGGGGCGGACCCGCAGACGGTCGAGATGGTCCGTGTGCAGTACCCCGCCCACCGCATGGCCGACCTCGACGTCGCACTGGAACACCTGGTTGGGCAGCACGGCGGTCGCTGGGTCGGCATCCAGGCGGGCAATGCCGAGCACGCCGACCAGTTCCTCGACCTGCTGACCGGCCGCCTGGGGCCTGCGGACACCGGGCCGGTCGCCTACACCCGCACGCCGGTCGGACCGGCTGTAAGCCGGCGGGTGGTGCGCGTCGGCATCCTGCTCACGCACGCCGCCGGCACTCCGCTGGCCCTGCTGGTCCGCGGTGCGAACCCTCATTACGGGCGGCCCGAGGCCACCGTCGAGATGCTGGGCGACCCGGACGCGGCGGGCACGCTGCAGCAGCAGATCGACGAGTTGATGAATGAGCACAGCGTGTTGCGGGGACAGGTGCTGTCGTTCCGCGGCGACGACTACGGTGCGCCAGGGGGCGTGGTGACCTTCCTGGCCCGGCCGCAGGTGAGCGCCGAGCAGGTGATCCTGCCCGACGGCGTGCGCGAGAGAGTCATCCGGCATGTCGTCGATATCGGCCGGCAGTCGGACGCCATCCGGGCCGCGGGCCAGCACCTCAAACGCGGTGTGCTGCTGTACGGCCCGCCGGGGACGGGCAAGACGCACCTCGTGCGCCACGTCCTGAGTCTCAGCCCGGGCACGACGGCTGTCCTGCTGACCGGCCGCACGCTGCACCTGCTGCCCGAGGCGGCCAGCCTGGCCCGGGCGATGCAGCCGGCGATCATTGTGATGGAGGACTGCGACCTGGTCGCGGAGGAGCGCGGCTTCCACAGTGACGCGTCGTTGTTCGAGACCCTCGAGGCGATGGACGGGCTCAGCGGTGACGCGGATGTCACGTTCCTGCTCACGACGAACCGCCCCGACCTGCTCGAGCGCGCGCTGGTGGAGCGACCGGGCCGGGTCGACCTGGCTGTCGCCATCGATCGTCCGGATCTGGACGCCCGCGTGCGCCTGCTGCGGCTGTATGCCGCCAGCCTGATCGCCGCCGGGCGACTCAGCGAGGCCGCCATCCAGCAGGCGGCGCAGGCCACCGAAGGCGTGACGGCCTCATTCACCCGGGAACTGGTGCGCCGCTGTGTCGTCACAGCCGCCGTCGAGGGCAGGCCGGTGGGCGACGCCGACCTGGCCGCCGAGCTCGAGCATCTGCTGTCCGACCAGCAGGCCCTCACCCGGTCGATTCTCGGGGGTGCCCAGCCGGATGACGACCGATCCGGCGGCTTCGAGGGGCCTGGACCCGGGCTTGCACCACGTGGGACGTTCGGCTACTTCGGGCCCCTGCCGTAACCGACGCGGGTTTCCAGCGGCGGATTCCCCACGTATACGCACTCCACGGGCCGATCAGGACGCCGTACTACATTGTTGGTAACCACGCCGAGCAAACACCCGGTCGTCCAGAAACACAGGGGGTCACGGTGGCAGTGTCCTGGAGTCGCTTGGATCGGCTCGCTCCCCAGACGGGTCCGCAGCCGCAACTCATCGCGGCGGCCACACTGTGGCTGGCCGCTGCGACGATGCTGCTGGTACGCGGCGTGCTGTTCGTGGAGGCCCCAGCCCAACAGTTCCACCCCAACTTCTGGCTGATCCCCATCGCCGTCGTGGCCGGCACGATCGGCATCGTGAAGGCCCGGTTGATCCTGGTCGACTACGCGCACGCCAACGTGGCGCGGATCCACGGCCGCGGGCATTCCTGGTTCTTCGGCTTCCTGTCTGCCAAATCCTGGCTGTTCATCACGGTCATGATGGGCGGTGGCCTGCTCCTGCGCCACTCCTTCCTGGCCGACACCGGTTGGGGCCGCGCCCTGCTGGCCGTGCTCTACCTGGCGGTCGCCACCGCACTGCTGGTCGCCGACCGGATCCTGTGGGTGGCCGTGTTCGAACCAGCCGGGAGCACAGCGCGCATCTAGTCCACCGACCGCACACCGCGGGGGGAATGCGTAGTCG
>DAOMFH010000160.1:0-5318 GCA_035429705.1 Actinomycetota bacterium | reverse complement strand
GTTGACCGCACCGATCAGGGCGGTGAACGCGGCGCCGACGACCACTGCCACGGCCAGGTCGATGACGTTGCCGCGCAGTACGAAATCCTTGAATCCCTTGAGCATGACACTCCCTTTGTGAACTCGGATCAGTCTAGCCTTCGGGCGGTTGGGCCCGACTTCCACTGGTTCGGGTCGAGTCGAGCAGAGCCTCGATCTGCGCATCGTCGCCCGAGGCCGGCCGGGCCGTGCCGGCAACAGGCTTCGGCTGGCCGGCGACGAAACGGGTGACAGCCGCGAGCCCGGCTGCGATCCCGGCGGCGAACAGCGGGTTGACCCACACCACTGCGCGGGAACCCAGTGCCTCGGGAACCAGGATCCGGGTGTTCATCGCCCAGGTCAGGAACGCCGCGAGCGCCGCGCTGACCGTGACCGCGCCCAGCCACGTGCTGCGGTGCTTGGCCATCCGCAGGACCAGTCCGGCCAGGCAGGCGAGCAGCAGCACCGCGACCGTGCCACCGATCCCGTACCAGAGACTCTCCGACCAGGTGCTGAGCACCATGGGCTGCGGGGTCAGCCGCGTGACGCCGAATTCCACGGGCGCGCCGGCCAAGCCGAACAGGGCGAGGGTGCCAGCCAGGGGGTAGAGCAGCGCGAGTCCCAGGCCCACGGGGTTGCTGCTGGTCAAGTACGTGCCCCCGGCTGCTGCGGCCGCCGTGAGCAAAACCCCCAGCCCGCCCAGCAGCATCCAGGCGACCCCGCGCCCGCTGCGCCACCAGCGCAAGGCAGCTGTGTGCAGCAGCCAGACCCCACCGACCAGGCAGGCCGCACCCACGACGGTGCCGGGGTGGTCACCCGTCCAGAACCAACTGAGGCCTTCCGCGCTGGTCACCGACCCGGCCTCATTGCTGGTGGTCACGGTCGAACGGGAGCCGAAGACGAGGACAGCGGTCGCGGCGGCCGCTCCCGCTGCGGCGGGCAGCGCGTTGAGCCACTGCGAGCGGCGGGCCCGCACGGTGATGAACACGGCCACCACAGCGGTCACGAGCAGGGGCACCCCGGTCACGGTCGTCGTCCAGCCGATCCCCCCGGCGACCGTGGAACTCACCTGCTGCTGCCATGCCCCGAGGAGTCCGGCGCCGGCCAGCCAGGGTCCGAGCCGCACCCAGCCAGTTTCGGTGAGTCCGAGTTCGGCCAGGCCCACGGCGAGCAGGATGCCGGTGACCAGGGCCAGCACGACCGCCAGCACCCCGTCGACGAATGACCGGATCACGACGGGCCCCCGAACTGCTGGGTGTGGGCCGGGAAGGCATCGGTCATGACGACCGCCCGGAACCGCTCGGGCAGGGCCGTGTCCACCGTGAGGGTCACGCCGGTGATCTGGCCGCTGCCGTCGGTCTGCATCGTGGTCGCCCGGTAGTAGTCGAGCGGGACCGGACGGCCCTGGTCGTCGAGCAGCAGGATCGAGACGAAGTGGTCGGCACTGGTGTAGGAGGCCGGGACGTCGATCGTGGCGCTCAAGGTGGCCGGTGAACCCGGTGAGAAGGTGACGTCGCCGATGCGCATGCCGGGCACCCGGCGCAGGGCCGCCGACTGCGCGGTGCCGCCCAGGAACGTGCCGGCGGCGGTGATGACCCCTTGGGTGTCGCACATGCCGGTGGCCGGGATCTGCGAGCCGTAGCCGGGGATGTCCGCGCACACCGCCTCGGCCAGGAACTGCGAGTTCGGCAGCACCTGCCCGTCGGCGCCGAACGTGCCGCGCAGGTCGAACCGGCGCAGCGGGACCGGCCCGAATGTGAACCACAGATCCACCCCGGCGGTACTCAGCAGGAATGTTCCGCCGCGCTGCGGGCCGCTGACCGGGAACGCGAACCGCGCCGACGGGTCCGCGACGATGTTCCCCTGGGCGTCGCGCCGGGCGCCGATGAACCACACCACCGGATCACCCTCGGTCTGCACGGCCCCGCCGATCCAGTCGTAGAAGTCGAACCCGATCTGGTTGACGCTGGTCAGCATGGGCGGCAGTGGGACCGCCAGCCGGGACAGCGACAGCCCGGAGGTGGCGTCGGCGCCGGTCTTCGGGTTCCACGCCGTGCCGTCGTCGCCGGTGTGCGCTGTGAACGATCCCCGGAACGGCTCGAGGTTGCCGGTTCCCAGCGGCACATTGCCCAGCCGGGGCCCGCCGGTGGTCACCAGCGCCTCGACGGTGACGGTGAACGTGGTGTTCGCAGGCAGCATCTCCAGCGGCCGGACGAACACGTAGCGGCCGTCCCCGGACACCGAGACGTCGGCCTGCACCGGTGGGTCGATGGTGACCAGTTGCTTCGGGTCCGGCGCGGGTACGAGCCGGGCCGGGACCGTGCGGCCCTGCTTGCGGACGACGACCCGTCCGGTGAAGTAGCCGGCCGGGCTGATCTGTGCGGGCAGGCCCCGCGCGACCAGGCCGCCGCCGACGTCCACGCCGTACAGGTACGAGCCGTCCGTGGGCAGTTGCGCTGCGTCGCAGCGGATGTCGGGGGTGCCGTCGCGCAGGCAGTAGTCGTACGGCACGTACCACACCGCGCCGTCCTGGCCGCCGATGTAGACCCCCTCGGGCCCCAGCGCAGGGGAGGAGTTGAGCTGGTTGCGGGTGGCCAGGGCGGGTTCGGCGGACGTGGTGTCGAAGCCCCAGCGCAGGGAGCCGTCGTTGACGTTGACCGCGATCACCCGCCCGTTGGCGGCGCCCACGTAGACGATGGGTGTGCCCCCCGGCACCGGGGGTTGCCCGACGACCGGGGAACTGCGGATCGGGGCGCCGGTGTCGTAGGACCAGAGGAGTTCGCCGGCGGGGTTCACCGAGTACAGCAGGCCGTCGGTGGAGCCGATGATGATCTGCTGCAGGGCACCGTCCTGTTCCACCAGTGCGGGGGAGGAGTAGATGTGGTCGCCGGTCTGCAGCTTCCACTTCACGGACCCGTCCGCGGAGTCCAGCGCGTACATGCTGCCGTCGAAGGAGCCCGCGTACAGGGTGCCGTCGGGACCGAGGGCCGGCGAGGACGTGACATAGCCCAGGGTGGTGCGCTGCCACTTCTGGGTGCCGTCCGGGTTGAGCGCGAAGATGCGCAGGTCGACCGACCCCCAGTAGCTGACCCCGGAGTCGTCGAGGGCCGGGACCGTCCACACCGCGTTCTGCGCCTGGTAGACCCACTTCTGGGAGCCGTCCGGGTTGACCGCGTACGCCCCACCGCCGGTGTTTCCCTGGTAGATCACCCCGTCGGGGCCGACGTTGGGGCTGCCCTCCCACCACGAGACCAGTTGTGCCCCCTCCACCGGTGGGAGGGTGGGCTTGAACGTCCACACCGTTCGCTGGTGCGCCGGGATGGCGGGATCGGTGCTGACCTTGTACATCGCCTCGTCGCCGGAGCCGATGATCAGCGTCCGGTCGTCGAGCAGCGCCGGGGCGGTGTCGATGATCCCGCCGGTCTTGAATCGCCAGACCTCCTGGCCCTGCTCGTTCAGTCCGTACAGGTTGTGGTCAGCCGACCCGATGTAGACCGTGCCGTCTGCCGCGACCACCGGTGTGGAGAAGATGCCCCGGCCGGTCTGGAACGACCACGGCTGGGTGCCGGGGTCGATGCCCGGCAGGTCGGACGCGCCGGTGTTGCGCAGGTCGTGGCGCATGGTCGGCCAAGGGGCGCCGGTCTCAGTCGCGGACTCGGCGGCGGGTACCTGATCGGGGGTCTGTGACCAGGCGGCCGAGGCGGCACCAACCGCGAGCACGGTGACCGCTGCGGCGAGCATCCTCACGCTGGCCAGGGTAGTGGGCCGGGTGGACGCCTCGCTGGCAGTGCGTCCGGACTTCGGCAGGTTGGACGCCGGTCCCGGGGAGAGGCCCGGCTGCCGGCTGTGCTGACCCGGAACTGCGCAGATGGCCCGTCACAAGGGGGTAGTGGCGCGGTAAGGGGCCATCACGCGCTGCGGCGGAAGCCCCGGTCACCGCCTCGCCGGCCTCCCCGCGGACCTGGTGGGCAAGCGGCGGCGCTCAGCAGGCCGCGTACCGGTAGCCCCGCTGTCCGGGGGTGCGCAGGGCGACATCACGCAGCACGATGGGAACCCTCCCCGCCCGGACCCGGCAGGCGGCGTCGAAGTCCCGCCGCCGGTATTCGATCTCGATCACCTGGTTTCCGTAGGCGCGGGTGAACCGGCCGCATTCCGACCACCGCTGGCACTGCTCGGTGACGGCGAAGTCGAACAGTCGCTGATGCGCGAGTCCGGCGGCATTCTTCTGCGCGATGGCCAGACCGGCGGTGTGGGCGCGGCGGATCAGCAGGCGGGCGAACGTCACGTTGTCCCGACGCCGCAGCAGGCCGTGGCTGCGCTGCCAGGAGTCGAGGTTGTCCGGTTCCACCGCGACGAAGCCGGCCGCGGCGCAGCCGTCGATCCAGCGGCCCACGATCTTCGCCAGTGCGCGCCGCTTCGCGGGGGTGCCGGTGTCCAGCAGCATCTCGCCCCACCTGCGGTCGACGACCGGCTGGCCGGAGGGGAACCGCAGGACGAGATCCGGGTGCCGGCCCAGCCACCACGAGCGGGCTCCCGGCTGGGTCTGGAACGCGTTGACGTAGCAGATGGAGTACGCACCGGGTGCCGGTCTGGCGTGCCGGTCCCGCACCACGATCGTCACGCCCGCCGGCGGCCGGTAGGCGCCGCCCAACTGGTAGTCCACCTGAGCCGGTGTGGGCAGGGGCAGCACCAGCGCGGCGGCGGCCAGTGCTGCAATCAGTAGCCACCTACGCAGGGCAGGACATCCTGGGTGCCGTAGACGCCCCTGGCCTGGGTCTTGGTCTTCTTACCCATCGCGGCTAGTTGCGGGTTGGCCCACAGACCGAGCAGCGGGGCCTCCCCGGTGGGGATCAGGGCCGCCTGCGCCTTGACGGTCCGCTTCTTGGCGATCAGGCAGTAGTAGGCGCCCTTGGTCTGTCGCGGGATGTCAACCGGGGCGACCAGGGCTCCCGGCTGCTGGCCGACGAACTGGGTCACCAGGATCGTGGCCGCATCCATCTGCGCCTTGGAACTGGTCCCGGCGAAGTACAGGTAGTACCCCTTCGGCACCTGGAACTTCAGGGTGGCGTTGTCCGAGCTGGCGACCTTGGTCTTCGACTTGAACTTGCCGGTCACCTTGCCGGACTTGTTCCAGGTCGCCGTGATCCGGCATCCGTCGCAGCCCTTCAGCTTGAGTTTGACGGGCACCTTGTCGGCGGCGGCCGCCGGACCGGCCAGACTGCCGACCAGCGCGATCGCGCCGATGATCGTCGCGGTGGTCTTCATGCGATCCTCCTCAGGCCGATATGTCACAGTAACTC
>DAOMFH010000159.1:1303-5337 GCA_035429705.1 Actinomycetota bacterium | reverse complement strand
GGGGTGCCACCGGCCGGCGGTACGCCGAGTCGGCCGGGGATCTGCTGGGTGACGGTTTCGACGAGGCGCAGGCGAGGTTCGGGCCGGGCATCGTGCAGTGGCTGGTCGCGGGTCAGCGCTGACGGTTTGTGCTTCGCCGGCCGGTCAGACCGACAGTGGCAGCAGAGCCCGCACTTCGCCGCCGCGCGGTCCTGGCCCGGCGCTCAGGGTGCCGCCGAGTTCGGCCACCCGTTCCTGCATCGAGGCCAGGCCCACTCCGCGACGCCAGGGCTGCGTCGCCTGCCCGGTGTCGGTGATCTCGACGGTCAGCTGGTCGCCGGTGCTGGTCAAGGACACGATGGCGCTGTCTGCCGGGCTGTGCCGGGCGGTGTTGGTCAAAGCCTCCAGCGCGATGCGGTAGGCGGCGACCTCCACCGCCGCGGGCAGTTCCCCGAGATCCCCGGACACGGCGAAGTGCACCTGCAGCTCGCGGACGAGCGCGCGCGTCTGCTGTCGCAGGGCCTCCACGAGGCCGAGTTCATCGAGTGCGGGCGGACGCATGCCGTAGACGAGGTGGCGCACCTGGTCGATCGCCCCGGAGATGTCGTCGCGCACAGTGCCCAGCAGGTCATGTGCGGCAGCGGGGTCGGACTGCACGAGGTTGCGCGCAGCGTCGGTGGCGAAGCCGATGCCGGTCAGGGTCGGCCCGAGGCCGTCATGCAGCTCGTTGCGCAGGCGGCGGCGTTCGTCGGCGACGCCGGTCAGCGTCTTGGCCCGGGACTGCTGCAGTTGCGCGGACAGTTCCGTGGCTCGCACCAGCTGCACCATCAACGGCGTGACCAGACGCAGCACGTGTGCTTCGCGTGGTGCCAGGCGCAGATCGCCGGGCCGCATCCCCACCTCCAGGACTGGGGCGGTCGCCTCCGCCTGCTCGGCCACGATCCGGCGGGTGTGGGCGACCGGCTCGCCGGAGCGGGCCAGCACGTCCTCGCCGCGTCGCAGGGCGACGTAAGGCAGGTTCAGGGCCTCCCGCACCGCCGTCAGGGCTGCATCGGGGTCGCGTCCGATGGTGTCGACCACCCGGGTCGCGGCGTCGAGGGGATCCGGCCGGCCGCCGAACAGGATCTCGTCCATCACGCCACGCAGCGCGGCGGCCGCCGGGTGCAGGGCCACCGCGCCCAACAGTCCGACCACGGCCATCGCAGCCGGCGGCGGATCGGTCATACCGACGATCTGCAGGACCGCGACGGCGGACACGAAGTAGGCCAGATATCCGATGGTCAGGGTCGCCGTCACGCTGGCTGCGACCGCCAGGCCTCGGACGTCGACGGTGTCGGGGCGCAGTATTCCGACAACCATCGCGAGCGGGATCGCAGCCAGGATCGCCACCGACATGGCAACGACGCCCTCGTTCCATGCGACGAACTGCAGGGTGAGGCTCATCAGCACCGTCACCGCGGTGGTGAGGGCCACCCACGCCAGAGCACGGCGCTCTGCGCCGCCGCTGCGTTCCAGGCGCCACCACATCTGGGCCACCAGGGCCAGGAAGCAGGTGATGCCCATGACGATGAGCACGTCGGGGTCCGCGGCGTAGAAGCAGCCGACCAGCCCCGGCCCAACGAGAAGTGCCGCTAGCAACAGATCCACGGCGTGCCGCCAGCGTGGGCGTGGGTAGGCCCACAGCGCAGCGGGCAGCAGGACCAGGCCGGCCGCCGCGAGCACGAACTGTCCGGCGGCGACAGTGGCGGACCCGTCGAGCAGCCACAGCCCGACCAGTCCGCCGCCGCCGGCGAAGGCCAGTAGCCACCCGGCCAGCGCCGCCGCCCGCGTGTACGCCAGCAGCGCCCCGCTGCCCGCCGTGCAGGCAGCCAGCAGGACCCCGGCGACACCGATGAGGCGGGTCACGGCCGGGTCCGCGACTGCGGGCCGGATCCTGGTGGCACCAGGCCCCGCTCGTGTGCCAGGACGATCGCCTCGGCACGGCTGCCGACCCCCAGCTTGGCGAAGATGGCGGTCAGCGCGTTGCTCACGGTCTTGGGGGACAGGAAGAGCTGGGCGGCGATGTCGGCGGTCCGCCGGCCGGAGGCCAGCAGTGCCAGGATCTCGTGCTCCCGAGCGGTCAGTCCGGGGAAGCCGTCGCTGGGCTGCTCGGCTTCGCCCGCGGCACCGCCGACCTCGCCCAGCACGCCTGCGGCACCGCCGACCACGCCCAGTTCGCCTGCGGCACCGCCGACCACGCCCAGCACGCCTGCGGCGACTCCGGGGCCGAAGATGACCTCCCCGGAGGCCACCGCCCGCAGAGCACGGCCGATCTCGTCCTGGTCGGCGCCCTTGAGCAGGTAGCCGCGCGCACCGGCCTGCACGGCGGTTAGCACGGTTGTGTCGTCGTCGAACATGGTCAGCACCAGCACGGCGGTGGGCGACCCGCTGCTCACGATCTGCCGGGTCGCCTCGATACCGGCCATACCGGGCATGTGCAGGTCCATCAGGATCACATCCGGGGTGTGCCTGGCGACTTCGGCCACCGCAGTCCCGCCGTCGCCGGCCTCGGCCACGACATCGATGCCGTCCAGGGTCTCCAGCAAGGCCCGAAGGCCCCTGCGCACGACCGGATGGTCGTCGGCGATCACCACCCGGATCGGCTCGGTGCGCTCTGCCGGCATCCGCCCATTGTGCCGCAGTCAGCAGGTGGCCGGGCAGGGAAGAAGTTCCCTGCCCGGGTGGGAAGCGATGCCTGCGAACGAGGCGCGATCGGGGAACGAGTGCTCTGTCGCCGGTTGTTCGCCGGCCACATGCTGGAACTCCATTCGGACCCACGAGGAGGGCACCATGACCGTAAGCGAAAGCACGACAGCGCAGACTGGGGCGAGCATGCACCCGTACAGCACCCTGAACAAGGTCGGATTCGTCGTGGCCCTGCTGCTGGGGCTGGTCAACGTCGCGTCGCTGGCCACTCCCACCCCAGACGGCGAGGTGGGTCCGCCCATGGCGATCCTGGTGCTCGACGCAGTTCTGGGGGCAGGGGTCATCGTGGCCGTCCTGATCGGCTGGCTGCTTTCGCGCAAGGCCGCGATCCGGGCAGCGACCGTGCTGCTCATCCTGGCCGCGATCACGGCCCTGCCGGCCTTCACCAGTCCCGAGGTGCCCAGTGGACTGGTCGCTGCGGCCGGTGCCTACGTGCTGGTCACGATCCTCACGATCGTGATGATGCTCAAGCCGGCCAGCCGGGCATGATCGGCTCCGGACTGCGGCGGTTGCGGCCCTCTCCGGCACTGGTGGTGGCGTTCCTGGCCCTGATCGTGGCCGTGAGCGGAACCAGCTACGCCGTCAGCCGACTGCCCGCCAAGAGCGTCGGGGCCAAGCAGTTGAAGAACAACGCCGTGACCAGTGCCAAGGTGAAGGACGCCTCGCTGCGCGCTGCGGACTTCCGTCCCGGAGAACTACCTGCTGGTCCGGCTGGTCCGCAGGGCGCGGTGGGGCCGCCCGGCCCCACAGGTGTTTCGCAGGCCGGCGGGGCATGGGCGTCCCGCGACCCGGCCTATCGGATCCCGGTCCCCGCTGAGCCGAGTCAGTTCGTGGAGATGTTCTCGCTGACGCAGTACGCCGACCGTGCGACCGGCCGGCTGCGGTTGCGCGGACCGGCGCGGCTGGTCCTCAGCGGCAATGTGACCTTCGTCCGCGTGGATACGGCGGCTGTGGTGCGTTGCCGCTTCGAGGTCAAGCGTGCCTCGGACTGGGTGCAGGCTGGCCCGGTCCAGGCCTACTCGTCCTACAGCGACACGTATTTGTTCTCGCTGCCGCTGACGGCCGTAGTCGATGCCGACACATCGACTGAGGACGTCCGGATCGCATGCCGACCGGAGAACGACACCACCGAGGTGAGTTTCTCGCAAGGCTCCTTCAGTGTGGTCGTGGCGGATCTGTGACGACCGGGGGGTGTGGGGACATGACGCGCTGGCCGGCGCCCCCATTGGGGTTCGTGACGTGGCAGATCAGGACCGGTTCGGGGCGTGTCGACGTCGCTCGCACTTGACCTTGTGACGCGCGCCCCCGGG
>DAOMFH010000159.1:0-1203 GCA_035429705.1 Actinomycetota bacterium | reverse complement strand
CGGTCCGCGGAACCCCCGGCCTGCGGGCCAGCCCGGTCTGCGAGAAGGCGTGCTCAGGACGCATGGCCGACAACGCAGATGCCACAGCGCCGGACCGCCGGGTCGCCGAAGCGTTGGAGACGGGGAGTCCATCTCCGATAGCCTCGCGGTTGGGCCGGTGCACGCGACAGCCCCGGTCCGCCGTCCCAGCGTTTCTAGGAGGTGGACCGTGAGGCCGCCACGAACAGCCGTGCTCAGCCTCAGTGGCCTGGAACCGCTGCACTGGATGGCGATGATAATGGCCACCGAGGATTTGGCGGCCCAGGCCTTCGACGCTGATGTCTACCGGCTCGTGCCCGTCAGCGGTCCCGTCGGCCGCACGATCGCGGAGCGTCGGAGACTGCGGCGCTGGGGCTCCCGAGTGGGGCTGTCCGCCTGCCGGCTGGAGCCCGAGCCGCCCCCGGACGTGCGGTACGACCTGCTGCTGATGTTCGCGATGGACATCTGGCAGACATCCAGGCTGGAGAGCCTGCGTCGCTTCCCCCGACTGGCGGACACGCAGGTGCTCGTCCAGAACGAGGTCTGGCAGCAGGATCTGCGCCACCCCGTGTTCGAACCGTTGGCGCGTGGGGTTCTCCAGCAGTTCGACCTCGTCTATACCGTGCTGGAGTCCTCGCTGGAGCCGCTGCGGGCCAGTCTGCGTGCCGACGTCCGGTACCTGCCGCAGGCGGTGGACCTGCCGGTGTTCGCGGATCGTCCCGGGCCGCGTCCGGTTGCAGTGACCAGTCTGGACGCCGGGATCCGGCCCAGCACCGGACGATCAAGCAGTGGGCAGATGCGACCGAACGGTGGTACTTCTTCGATGCGACCGGTCCGGGCCGGCTGACCTCGTACCGTGACCACTTGGACCAGAACGGGCAGTTGCTGCAGCGCTCAGCGGCATGGGTGGCGAACCCGGCTGCGTTCAGCGACGATGTGCGCTCGGAGGGTGCGCAGGAGGTGGGCCTGCGCTTCTAGAATCTGCTGCACGGGGGAGTCCTCGCCCCCTCGTTCGTGGTCAGCGCGGCGCTGTCCGAGCAGGACATCGACCGGACGGTGGAAGTGGTGGATGCCGCGTCGGCTGTATACCCGGCGGCGCTAACCGACGGCGTGGATGCGCACTTGGTGGGACGGCCGGTGAAACCCACATTGCGCCGGTACGCGTGAGTCAGATCGCAGCTCTCA
>DAOMFH010000158.1:0-5360 GCA_035429705.1 Actinomycetota bacterium | reverse complement strand
CGGCGTCGAGCAGCCATTGTCCTCCGATCCTCGGTGATCTCCAGGGTACATACCGGCCGGGACGATCCGTGATCAATCCCGCACATGGGTTCGACGTGGCCGACGACCAGGTGGTTTCGGCGTCCGCGCGAGCACCCTCGGTCCGAGGCGAGCGCACGCCGCCTGGGGTGTTCATATGGGGCCAGTGTCCGATATGTGAGCAATCTGGGGGTTCGACTGTCCGTGGATTTGCATTTCGCGGCGAGCGCTTCGCCACAAGCGCGGTGTCGTCTGCTCCACTGGACATTCGAAAGGTGGTGGTACCGCGTGCGTTCCCGCTTCCCCGTCGTGGTCGCCCTCGTCCTCGGCATCGTTCTGATCCTGCCCGTCACCGGCCTGCCGGGAATCGGCCCCCGCCCGGTCCCGACCCGGATGCAGACTCTGGACCTCGCGCAGATCGGCATGCCCGCAGGCCGCGGAATGTCCGGGGTGGAGCAGCCCACCGCGTCCCGCAGTGCCGTCATCGAGACCGATCCGTTCGGACTGGTGGGGCTGTCCTGGGACCAGGCCCCCCCGCCGGGTTCGGTCGTCAAGGTCCGGGTTCGCGAGCAGTCCGGCTGGACGTCCTGGCTGCAGATCCCGTTTGCCGCGGACCACGGCCCCGATCCTGCCAGCGCCGAGGCACAGGGTGCGCTGGCCGGCACCGACCCGATGCTGACGGGTACGTCCGACGCTGTGCAGGTGTGGGTCCAGACCCCGGACGGTCAGGCGCCGCCCAATACCCAGGTCCATCTCGTAGACACCGATGATGTGGACATCCAGCAACCGGCGCTGTCGCAGGCCGCCGCCGCGCCGGGTATGCCACCGATCATCACCCGGGCCCAGTGGGGCGCCGACGAGAGCATGCGCAACCGCGACCCCGTCTACTCCAGCGTGGTGAAGGTCGGGTTCGTGCACCACACCGTGTCGAGCAGCACCTACACGAAGTCGCAGGCGGCCGCGCAGATGCGCAACCTCTACGCCTGGTACACGAAGGGGCTGAAGTACTCGGACATGGCCTACAACTTCCTCGTGGACCGGTTCGGCCGGCTCTACGAGGGCCGCGCGGGCGGTATGGACCGCCCGGTGGTCGGGGGACACACCGCCGGGCTGAACAACGACAGCTTCGCGGTGTCCGCCATGGGCAACTTCGACGAGTACAACCCGACGGACGCGAAGATGGACGCGATCAAGGAGTCGATCGCTCAGCTGATGGCCTGGAAACTGGGCCTGAGCAAGCGCGACCCCGGCGGCAGGGACAATCTGATCAGCACCGGGTCGCTGAACTCCGGATTCTGGGAGAAGGGCCAGGTCGCCACGCTCAACCGGGTGTCCGGTCACCGTGATGCCGGGAACACCGCTTGCCCCGGCAAGTACCTCTACGCCCACGTGCCGGACATCCGGGCGCGGGCCGCGCAGCTGTTCGCCAGCGGTCCGGACCCGGTGGAGATCCCGGACCTGCTCACGCCCGACCCGGTGACCGACGAATTCAACTTCCGTGGCTCGGGATCCGGTGACGGGGTTGGGTTGCCACGTGCCGGGGTGCTCGGTCAGGCCCGCGACGGCAAGAAGGCAACCGGCATCCTCACGCACTACCTCACCGGAGTCACCGTGGCCGGCGCCGACGACCAGCGGGTCCTGAAGGTGGCACTGGCCAAGCAGAAGAAGGTGCTGCTGGACAGCATCTCCCTCGGCAAGGGCGGCGGCCGGTTCAAGGTCGGATCCGGGAAGAACGGCTTCGTCGGCTCTGCCACGTCGAGACTACGGGCGGTGGTCAGCGGTGACCAGGTGGTCGTGCAGCAGCGGGTCGCCAAGAAGTGGCGACAGGTGTCCGCCGGGCCGAAGGTGCTGATCCGGTGGGCGGGGACCCGCTCGGCGGGCCGGCTCGGGCAGGCGGCCACCGCTATGCGGGTCGGCGGTGACCAGCTGCGGCGCGGGACCGTCACGATCTCGGCAGTGGGCGGGATGCTGCGCGTCATCGGCAACCTGCGGGTCCACGACGAGTACCTGCCGTACTTGGAGACCGTGCCGCGCTCGTGGCCCGGGCAGGCCCAGCGGGCCATGGCGATCACCGCGCGGACCAAAGCCCTCGCGGCGGTCTGGAACCCCGACTGCGGGTGTCACGTCGACGACAGCGGGTTCACCGGACAGCGCGCGACCGGGGGGAAGGGCTACGCGGCGTGGCGCAATGCCGTCACCAGTACCGCCACCGGCGACGCGTCGGGTCTGACCGTCCTCTACGACGGCGCGGTGATCGACATCCCGGTGTTCGAGTCGACCGGTGGGGCCACGCTGAACGGCGCCGACGTCTGGGGCAAGGCTGTGCCGTGGGCCCGCAGCGTCGAAGACCCGTGGAGCCTGCAGGCCAAGAACACCCCCTATGCGGCCTGGAGTATGCAGACCAGGGCGCAGAGCCAGGTGGCGCAGCTGTTCGGCCTGCCGGACGTCGTGCAACTGGACCTGCGCACCCGGTTGACGGGCGGCGCGGTGGCCACCGCCACCGCCACGAGTTCGACGGGTCAGACGGCCTCCATCACAGGGGAGCAACTGCGGACCGGGTTGGACCTGCCCTCGGCCTACATCGCGCGTAGCGCGACCCAGGCACCGGTGGCGGCCACGTCGCTGTCCGCAGACCTGGCAGATGGGCACAAGGGGGCCCCGGTCGTCGTGCAGGCGACCGACACCGCGGTCGTCGCCCTGGCCGCGGCTTACGCCGGCAACACGCGGCGGCCGTTGTACGTGGTGGGCCGCCAGGGGCCCACCACCCGGGTCGGCAAGGCCCTGCGCCCGGCCAAGTCGCTGACTGCGGTGGGCTCCTTCAGTCCGGCGGGCCTGAAGTCGCTGGGCCGGCTGGCGAAGGTGCGGCGGGTCACGGCGAGCACGGCCCCGGCGCTTTCGCTGAAGCTCGCGGCCGAGATCGCGGGGGCGCAGCGCCGTCCGGCATTCGTTGCTGCACCAGGCAACCTGACTGCCCTGGCCAGCGCCGCGATGGCCGCGGTGCGGGCCCGGGGCTTCGTGCTCGCGATCGACGGTGCCCCCAGCCCGGCGACCGTCAAGTGGGTACGCAAACACGCCAAACGCGCGGTAGTGGTCGCGGGCCGCAAGGAGATCTCCAACACGCAGGCGGGGCAGTTGCGCAGACCGGTCCGGCTGGCGACCACCAACCCCGTCGTGCGATCGGCCCGGCTGGCCGCACTGGGGTCCCGGCGCGGTGACGCCGTGCTGGTCGACAGCCGCAGGCCGATGGCCGCCGCAGCGGCTGCCGCCTCGGGCCAGCCGGTCTTGATGGTGACCTCGGGGTCGGGCAACGGCGCCACGCTGCGATTCCTGCAGGCCAGCCCGGCGATCGCCGGGCTGCGCAGTGTGGGGGCAGCCGCGCCGGTCGTGGATGCCGCCAGGCGCGCGTGAAGGCCGCCGCCGTCCGTGTCCGTGCGGCCGGTGCCGGCGTTCAGGCACCCGGCTGAGGCATCAGCGATCGGCACTCCCCGGTTCGCTGTGGCGCCTGTGAGTCGCGGTGGGCGACTCCTGGCTCGCGTCACCGTAGACGACGCTCGCGTCCACCGCCAGCGGCCCCGCGATGGCCGCCAGCACCCCTTCGACGCTGTCCGGGGCCAGGTCCGTGGCCAGTCGCCCGCCCGCTGCGAGTCCCACCCGCAGCGCGAAATCCTGGGCTTGCCGAAACACGGCATCGGCTGCCAGTCCGTCCAGGCCACCCATATGCCCGCGCGGCAGCACCGGTTGATCGGGCATGCCGCGAACGTCCGCGGGGAACACCCACTCGGCGCGACTGTCGGCCGGGGCAGGGGCCATGCCCAGCGGGTCGGCGATCACCAGGACGTCGGCCCGGTCGTCGACCGCGACGACCAGGTCAGCCGGTGAGTCGCCCAGCACCACCTCGGCCCCGCTCTCCCACGCCGAGACCAGCCACACCGCCGACATCCAGTGCAGGGGAAGGCGCACGCAGACAGTGGCGCCCGGGGTGATGTCCGCCTCCAACTGCAGGAAGTTGACCGTCTTGGTCACCCAGTTGTCGAAAGTGGCGTGGGAAAGTTCCACCCGGGCCTGGGTGCAGTCGGTGATCAGGGGCACGGTCGCGTGGCTTCGCAGCGCGGCGGCCCGCGCTTCCCGCAAGGTGGTCACGAGCGCATCGTATGCGCGGCGGGTGACAGACTGGCGGCGTGCTCGAGTCGATCCTGTTGGTGGGCGGAAAAGGAACCCGTTTGCGCCCCTTGACCATCAACCACCCGAAGCCGATGCTGCCGGTCGCCGGTGTCCCCTTCACCGAGCACCAGATCGCGATAGCCCGGGCCGCCGGGGTCACCAGGGTCGCGCTGGGCACCTCCTACCGGGCCGAGGTGTTCAGCGACTACTTCGGCGACGGTGCCGACTTCGGTGTGGCGCTGGACTACCGGGTCGAGGACGAACCGCTGGGCACCGGCGGGGCGATCCGCAATGCGGCCGACGCCCTGACGTGCGGGCCGGATGATCCGGTGCTGGTCTTCAACGGGGACATCCTGACCGGGTTGGACATCCCGGCGCTCGTACGTGCCTGGGAACGGGCCGATGCCGATGTCGCGCTGTACCTGACCCGGGTCCCGGATCCCCGCGCCTTCGGCCTGGTGCCGACCGACGGGGAACGGGTCACCGCGTTCCTGGAGAAGCCGCAGACGCCCGAGGAGATCGTCACCGACCAGATCAACGCCGGATGCTACGTGTTCAGGCGGCGGGTCATCGACGAGATCCCGGCCGGCCGGCCGGTCAGCGTCGAGCGGGAGACGTTCCCGGATCTGCTGGCGGCGGGCCGGACCGTGGTGGGCTGGGTGGATTCCGGCTACTGGCTGGATCTGGGAACCCCGCTGGCGTTCGCCCGGGGCAGCGCGGACATCGTCCTGGGCAACGTCGCATCGCCGGCGCTGCCGGGTGAGCCGGGGGACTGCCTGGTTGTGGACGGGGCACGGGTGACCGGGCAGTGCACCGGGGGTACGGCCGTCGGTCGCGGGGGATCGGTGGGGGAGGGCAGTCGAGTTGTCGGCTCGGTGCTGTTCGACGGCGCTGTGATCGGGCGTGACTGCGTGGTGGAGGACAGCATCCTCGGTGCCGGTTGCGTCGTGGGCGACGGTTGTGTCCTGCGCTCAGTGGTGGTCGGTGACCGTGCGGTGATCGGGGCGGGCAACGAACTGCTCGAGGGTGTGCGCGTGTGGCCCGACGTGGTTCTCGGGGACTGCGCGGTCCGGTTCAGTTCCGACCAGTAGGTGCCGTCGCGCTGTTGTGAGCGCATGTGCGCGGCTACCACGCATTTCACGACTGGTGCAGGGTGGCTGGTTCCGCCGAGCTCAACCCCC
>DAOMFH010000157.1:0-5385 GCA_035429705.1 Actinomycetota bacterium | reverse complement strand
CCGCGGGCGACTTCATCAACTCGTTCGCCTTCGTGGAGGACGACGGCTCGGTGACGCTGGTCGACACCGGCACCCGCTTCGCCACCAAAGCCATCGTGCGGGGGCTGGCCGCGTTCGGCAAGCACCCGCACGATGTGCAGAGGATCGTGTTGACCCATGCCCACCTCGACCATGCCGGCTCGGCCAGTTCCCTGGTCGCCCGCAGCCGGGCCGACGGGGTGAGTGTGCATGTCGAGGACGCCGACTACGTGCGCAACGGCAAGCCGCCGCAGAGCAGTTCCCGGGTGACGACGTTCATGAACCGGCTGCCGGGTACCGGGTGGGCGCCGTGTCCGGTCTCCGAGGAACTCGTCGACGGCGAGACGCTGCCGGTGGCCGGGGGGCTGACCGTATACCACACGCCGGGTCACACCCCCGGGCACGTGAGCCTGTTGCATCAGGCCTCCGGGGTGCTCATCACCGGTGACTCGATCTTCAACATGGCCGGCCGGATGTCGTGGCCGGTGCGTGCCTTCTGCACGGACTTCCCGCTGAACCAGCAGACTGCGGCGGTGCTCGCGGACGTGGACTACCGGGTGGCCGCGTTCACGCACGGTCCGCACATCGACAGCGCCGCCCGCGAGACCGTACGCGGGTTCCTGCGTCGCGAGGGTGTGGTGCGATGATCCGGGCTGCACATGCCCGGCGGCTGGCCACGACGGCGGCCTACGGGGGAGGGGGGCTGCTCGGGGCAGGTGCGGCCGCGGCCGGCCTGGCACTGGCGCAAGGACGCCACGCGCGGCGCACGATCGGGATCCGCCGCGAGGCGGCCCCGTACGCGGACGGACTGTACGGGCCCCGCCGCAGCGGGCCCTCGCAGCGCTTCGTGATGCTGGGCGACTCGCTGGCGGCCGGACTGGGCGCCGAGCATGCGTACAACACCCCGGCCGCCATGCTGGCCCAGGGCATCAGCAACGTCCTCGACCGGCCGGTGCGCCTGATGAACGCCGCCACGGTGGGAGCCCGCAGCGCCGACCTCGCGGCCCAGGTCGACCGCGCCCTGCACATGCGCCCGCACGTCGCTGTGATCATCATCGGGGCCAACGACATCACCCATGTGGGGCGGCCGCAGACCGCCGTCGGGCACCTGGAGGACGCGGTGCGCAGACTGCGGGAGGTCGGCTGCGAGGTGGTGGTGGGCACCTGCCCGGACGTCGGCTCGGTACAGCCGATCCCGCAGCCGCTGCGCTGGATCGCGCGCAGGTTGAGCCGGCAGCTGGCCGCCGCCCAGATGATCGCATGCGTACGCGAGGGGGCCCACGTCGTCTCGTTCGTCGACGAACTCGGTGAGGAGTTCGACGCCGACCCCGACCTGTTCGCCCAGGACCGCTTCCATCCGGGTCCGGAGGGGTACGAGCGGGTGACGCAGGTACTGTTCCCCGCTGTGCTGGCCGCGCTTGACAGCACCCGGCCAGGTGATGAGAGTGTGGCAGCCGAGATGGAACTGGCCAGCGCCGCGGTGGAGGCGTCCCAGGCCGCCGGCACCCACCTCATGGCCGGGGAGCGCGGGCCGCGCGGTCCCCGCGCGCTGATGCGCCGGGTCCGCCGCCGCCCGGTTCCCCAGCAGATCGAGTCCGAGGTGGGCCCGTGACCTACGAGCGGGAACTGCTGCGCACCGCCGACCGGCTGCGTCAGTTGTCCGATACCCGTCTGCGTTCGCACGAACCGGAGTTCCGATCGGTCCTCGCGGCCATGACCGGCCGTCCCGTGCCAGCGGTCGGCGCCCACGCGTGGGGCGACCAGCTGTGGGTGGTGGGTCAGGAGGTCGCGCCGGGCGATCAGCCCGCACTGATCCCCAGGCTGGTGGACTTGCGGCGCTCATTCGACCTACTGCCGTGACCCGGTCCCCCCGGAACCCTTCGAGGCCGGTGACACCCCAGACTCGAAAGGTGGACGAGGCGGAGCAGATTCGGTTGTCGGTTGTGCGGACGATGCGGCGGACGCTGTTCGTCACGCTGCAGACCGAGGTGGTGCAGGGGGACCCGGCAGTGCGGGACTACCGGGCCCGGGTGCAGGTCGAATGGTCGCCGGACAACGGCCCGGACGTCGATCCCGCTGGACTGTCCGAGCTGGCCCACGTGGATGTCGAGGGATTCCTGCCGGAGGTTGGCAGCCTGCTGCCGGAGACGTTGGTGATCCCGGTGGGGGAGGGAAACCTCGTGCTGGCCGAACTCAACTCCGCGCAGTGCTGGGAGGAGTTGGCCGAGAGGAGTCTCGATCTGGGCCTGGTTGGTGAGGCTCTGCTCGGAGAAGGGTTCGACCTGGCACTGCTGCGATCGACTGTCGAACTCGTCCACGGCAGGGCGCTCATCGCGAACTACATGGAGATCCTGCCCGAGTGGCGGGGCGCCGAATACGGGCTGCTGAGCCTGGAACTGGCGATCCGGGAATTGGGCAGGTGTGCGGATGTCGCCGCCATGTACCCCATGCGGCCCGGT
Source organism: Actinomycetota bacterium (assembly GCA_035429705.1). GTDB lineage: Bacteria > Actinomycetota > Actinomycetes > S36-B12 > UBA10799 > JADKAV01. Next base: position 2,908 of record DAOMFH010000157.1, on the reverse strand, counting down.
CTGGCCGATCTCGAGCAACGGGCGGCGGCCAACCGTGCCCTGTCCGCGTACTGGGGGCGGATGGGCTTCGTTGACTTCAACGGCATCATGATCCGGCCACTGTGATCCGGATGCGATCAGTGCCGTTGTGCGACGACGATGGGAGGACCAGTGACGATCGGGAGCAGCGATGACACATAAGAGACCGCTTCAGGAACGCTTCGCACGCGGGCTGCTGCACACGCTCGCGGCCCTGCCGAACGGTGCCCAGCGGCTGCTGGGGGGCCGACCGATCAGCATTGACGGACAGGTGCTGGACACCGAGGTGCAGATGGCGCTGCGACTGCTGAACCTGGCCGCTGGAAAGACGTTCGAGGAACTCCCACTGGACCAGGGTCGCGCGCAGATCAGCAGCGAGGCATGGGTGTTCGGCGACGCCCTGCCGCTGGCCACAGTCCAGGACCTGAGCATTCCCGGGCCGGCCGGCACGATCCCGGCTCGTCTCTACCGGGCGGCGGGTGTGCCGGAGCCGTCCGCGCTGCTCGTCTACTTCCACGGAGGGGGCTGGGTCCTCGGCGACCTGGAGGTGTCGGACTCGGCCTGCCGCTACTTGGCCACGCACGCGGGCCTGGCCGTGCTGTCCGTTGACTACCGGCTGGCGCCGGAGAACCCGTTCCCGGCGGCCGTCGAGGATGCCGTGGCGGTCTTCCGGTACGCCGTGGACCACGCGGACTCACTGGGTGCCGATCCGGCCGCGATCGGAGTGGCCGGGGAGAGCGCCGGAGGCAACCTCGCGGCGGTGGTGTCGCAGATCACCACCCGGGAGCCCGGGCCGGCGCCAGCCTTCCAACTGCTCTTCTTCCCGGTCGCCGACCTGTCCACGAAACACCCGTCCTACCGGTTGTTCTCCGAGGGCTTCTTCCTGACCGAGGCGCAGATGGACTGGTACCGCGAGCACTACCTGGCCGACCCCGCGCAGGTGGTCGACCCGCGGGTCTCGCCACTGCTGGCCGAGGATCTCACCGGCCTGCCCCCGGCCTACGTCGCGGTGGCCGGTTTCGACCCCCTGCGGGATGAGGGGGAGGCCTACGCGGCTCGGCTCAAACAGGCCGGCGTCCTGGTCACGCTGCGCCGGCACAGCGGACTCATCCACGGGATCATCAACGCGACCGGGGTGGGACACGCCGGCCGTGAGGTCCTGCTGCAAGCCGCCGGGGCGCTGCGGGTCGGGCTGACCGCCCGCGCGGGATCGGTCTGAGCCCGGTCTTGTGCCCACCGGCGGCGGTGTGTGATCGTGAGGCCTGCCGACGATGACGCATCCCGGAGGTGGAGCATGGATCGACGACTGCTGGGTGGTGTGGGCGCGGTAGCGGTGTTCGCCCTGCTGATCGCGGTGCTTGCCGGAGTTGCCGGTCCGGCCCGGGGCGTCGATCCCGTCGCCCCGCGCATCAACCCGGGCTGGGGTCTCGACCGGATCGACCAGCGTGACCTGCCCCTGGACGGCGTGTACACGCCGGTGGCCGACGGCAGCGGTGTGACCGTGTATCTGGTCGACACGGGACTGGACGTGGGCAACCCGCAGTTCGGTGACCGCGCCTCCCTGGGACGCAACTTCACCGGCACCACCAGGACCGACTGCTACGACGAGATGGGTGTGGCTCACGGGACCTTCGTCGCGGGGATCGCCGGAGGTGCCACCACCGGCGTCGCGAACCAGGTGAGGCTGGTGCAGGTTCAGGCGCTGGGCTGCACTGAAGGCGGGTCCACCATGACCCTGCGGCAGGAGCGCCGGGCGGTCGTGCGGGCAGCCCGCTGGATCCGCCGCCACGCTGTGCGCCCCGCCGTGGTGAACATGTCGCTCGCGTTCCCCCGCTCCAGAAACATCGACCAAGCCGTCCGGCGACTGGTGCGCAGCGGCATCCCGGTGGTCGCCGCCGCGGGCAACCAGGGCGCGGATGCCTGCCGCAAATCCCCGGCCCACCTACCGTCGGTGATCACGGTCGGCGCCAGCACCGCGCGGGATCGGCCCTGGTCCGGATCCAACTGGGGGCGGTGCGTGGACCTGTGGGCCCCCGGCAAGGGCATCACATCCGTGCTGGCCGACGACGGGGTGATCCGGTACGGCCACGTCGGCGCGACCTCCTGGGCCACTCCGTTCGTCACCGGCGCGGTCGCGCAGTACCTGCAACTGCATCCGCAGGCCGGACCCGCCGAAGTGCGGGGCTGGCTACGCAGCACCTCGACCACCGGGCGGCTCAGCGGGGTTCGGCCCGGCACCACCGACCGGCTGCTGTTCGCGAGCGTGAACTGAGGGGTCCGCTGCCATCGGTGACCACGCGGGCGCAGTAGCATACGGCGACTGGTGGGACGGGAGGCGCAGCAGTGGATTCGCACGCTGGGCATGCCCGCACTCGTGGCTCGGTCCTGCTCGTGGTGGCCTCCGGCGTACTGCTGGGCACGGCCGGTACCGCTGCGGCGCTCGGTCCGGACGAGGCCACTCCCGTGGCGCTCGGCGGAATGCGGCTGGCGGCCGGTGCCCTGGCCCTGTTGCTGTTCCTGCCCTTGCTGGGCGGCAGTTGGGTCAACGTCCCGCGACTGATGGGCAGACCCACGATCTGGGTCATGGCGGCCGGTGCGGCGGGTTATCAGCCCCTGTTCTTCGGTGCGGTGCAACGATCCGGGGTGGCGCTGAGCACGCTGGTGGCGGTGGGCGCCGGGCCGGTGTTCACCGGTCTGCTCGGCTGGGCGGTGCTGCGGCACCGGCCGACGGCCGCGTGGGCGGGTGCCACGGGGCTGGCCGTGCTCGGGCTGGTCTTGCGCTCCTGGGGGGAGCTGCGCATCGATGACGGACTCGGCCTGGTCATGGCGCTGGGCGCCGGATTCTGCTCGGCCAGTTACGTCGTCGCCGCCAAGGCGGAACTGGACCGGG
>DAOMFH010000156.1:1609-5387 GCA_035429705.1 Actinomycetota bacterium | reverse complement strand
TGGACCGCCGCGCGGGCGTCGAGTCCGTGACCACGCTGGTCGAGCAGGCCGCTGACGCGTTCGCGATGCGCCACCGGCTTCTCGTCGTCGAACTTGAACTTGGCGTCCACGCGTAGGACCGTCAGCCGCACACCTCGCACCCCCGGCAGCATCCGGGCGTAGGGCGGGTCGACGGCCGACATCTGGCCATGACGGCCCTCGGGCTGCAGGTCGGCCAACTGGGCGGAGATGATGTCTGCCTTGCCCTGCGGGTCGTCGACCACGGTCGGCCGGCAGACGAACTGCACGGCCGCGTAGTAGCTGGTCGGGGCCGCGGTCTCCTCCGGGACGTCCGGCTTGGCGCGCCAGTAGCTCGGCACGTATGCGTAGTCGCCGGTCATGGCCAGCCGGACCTCGCGGGCGGCCTCGAGATGGGCCCAGATGGGGTTCGGCCGGGCCAGATGCAGGAGCAGTTCCTCCCCGGCGACGGTGAAGTGGGTGGGCACCACCAGGGGCGCCTGGGCCGGATCGAGGTTGTTCACGGCGAGTACGCCGAAGCGTTCCGTGGTGGCGACCCACCCCTGCCATTCGGCAGCGTCCAGGCTGGCATCCCAGGGCAGGATCAGCATGTCAGTTCCTTTCCGCGGGGTCTGTTCCCGCTGTGATCAGTCGGCGGGCCGTGTTCACGTTCGGGCCGAGCCGGCTCAGGTTGGAGACCAGATCGTCCGCGACAGCAATCAGTTGCTCGTCTGTGAAGGGATCCAGCGCGTCGAGGAAGAACACTGCGGTCGTGGTGTCGTCAGTGAGCTGGGTGCGCCGGCCCTGCCGCCAGTTCCAGCGCCGGCAGGTGACCCCGAGGTCGTCGCTCCACACGACCTCACCGGGATCGGGATGCTCGATCACCTCGGCCCCGCTGGCGATCGTGTCGAAGCGTTCCTGGCCGGTGGCCCGGATCAGTCGTGGCGAACTGGCGTAGCGGGAAAGGTCCTCGCCACCCAGCGGAATCCCGTGCAGCACCGAGATCGCGTTGTAGACATCCGTGAGGCGGTTGATCCGGGGCAGCCCGGACTCCGCGCGGCGCAGCAGTGCCTCGAGGCTGTTGCGGGTGCGCTGCGGCTTGGCGCCGAATGCCCGGTACGCCTCCCGCCAGGCCGCGACGTGGGGGAGCTGGTCGACCGGGGTTTCACGCAGCGCCTCGGTCGCTGCGGCCTCGGCTGCGGTGAGCAGCGCCTCGCTGGTGGCGTCACTGGGTCCCGGCTGCAGTCCGTCGACGGCCAGCAGCAGGGCGCGATAGTCCGGCCGCAGTTCGAACACTGCCGCATCGACCTGCGCTCCCGCCAGGAATTGGTCCAGGGACTCGGTTTCAGACATCTGTTGCCTCCGTGGGCGTTTGGGTGCCGACCCCTGGCTCGAACACGGCCAGGGAGAATCTTGTGGGTTTGGTGCGGGGGTTGCGGTAGCTGTGGGGCAGTTCGCCGGAGAAGCTCATGGCGTCGCCGGCCTTGAGGGTCACGGACTGGTCGGCGACCTCGACGGTCAACGTGCCTTGCTGGACCTGGATCAGTTCGCGGGTGCCCGGAGTGTGGGCCTCGCTGGTGTGGCTATCGCCGGGTGCCAGCGTCCAGTCCCACAGTTCGACGACGTCCGGCGGCTCGGTGCCGGCGACCAGCACGCCGCGACCACCGGCGGGACTGTCCCACAGGATCGCCCCCTCACCGCGCCGGGTGACCTTGAGCGGCTTGGGCGTCGGCGGTTCGACCAGGGCCGGCAGGCCGCACCCGAGCGCATCGCTGAGGCGCAGCAGTGTGCCGACGCTGGGGTTCGTGGTTCCCTGTTCGACATTGATGATCAGTCTGCGGCTGACCCCGGCCGCCTGGGCCAGTTGGTCCAGCGTCCACCCGTGCGACTTGCGCTCCTGCCTGACCCGCAGGCCGATTGCCCGGGCCAAGGCGGCGGTGCTGTCGTCCATGAGTGCATCATAATGCACTTTGAGTGCACTGGCCAATGGCGGCGGTCCCTACACGTGCTCTGCCCACTCGTGTGCTCCGGGATGCCGGCAGGACAGTGTGGCGATCCGGGAGGCGAAGCGCAGCGACTGGGGCCAGTCCGCCAGGCCGAAGCGGCCCACATGTGCCAGCCACGCGCCGTGCAGGACATCGCCGGCTCCGAGCGTGTCGGCGTCGGCGACCGGTTCCACTGCGATGCTGCCGTGGTCCGGACCATCCCAGTAACGGATGGGTCCGGCGCCGTCCGTGATCGCCACCGGGCGGCCGTGCCAGTCCAGCGGTTCCGGTGGCTGGAAATCCGCCGACAGGACAGCCGCGTCGACCAGCGGGGTCAGCGACTCCAGGCCGGGCTTCCACGACCCGCCGTCGAGCAATACCGGGATCCCGGCGATGCGCGCCTGGGTCGCGGCGGCCAGGCACAGTCGCAGGTGGTGGCCGTCGACCAGCAGCGCCGTGCAGTCGTCGAGACTGCCGTCGGGCAGTGACCTGGTCGGGGCCGCCCCGGCGTTGACCGAGATGACCGCGCGTTGGTGGGCGGTGACGGCCACGGAGGACACCGGCGGTCGCCACGAGCCGTGAGCGGCCAGGTCGACCACCTCGATCCCCGCGGCCGCGAGCTCCTCATGGAGGATCTGCCCGAGTGCGGAGCCACCGATACAGGTGAGGAGTCGGACCTCCAGGCCGAGCGCCTTCGCGGTGAACGCCGCATTCGCCGCCGGGCCCCCGAACTCGACGCGCGCGTCGCGTGCCTGCACCTTCTCGTTCGGGGCCGGCAGGTGCTCCACGTATTGCACGAGGTCCAGCGTGGTCAGACCACAGGCGGCCACACGCGTCATGGGATCAGGCTAGAGCGGGCCCCGGATCCGAGTCCCCATGACGGCGGCGCGTACCCAATCGAAACGAGGTGCTCGGCCCCGCCCGCCGCCGGGCATCGCGGCGATGGGAGTCATCCGCCCGCCACGATTTCAGCCGTGAGTGACAGGCCAGAAGCGGAGAGTGGTACTGCGCTCAGATTGAGCCAGAATCAGCGCGTTTCAGCACGCATGGGCCATAGACCCGCGGCCGAATCATGCTTACGGTCGAGGAGCGCCGGGTCGACCGGCCCGGTTAGCGTCGGAGGTTCCGATGTTGTCCGACCACACTCCCATGCCAACGCTGCCGACAGCCGACTTGCAGCGCTCGCGCGACTTCTACGAGCAGGTGCTGGGCTTCGTCCCGGCGGAGGGCGGGCTCGATGAGGGGGTGACCTACCGGGCTGGAACGGGTTCGTTCTTCGTCTACCCGTCGTCCTTCGCCGGAACGAATCAGGCCACCGCCATGTCTTTCGAGGTCGACTGGGCGGAGTTCGACGCCGAGATCGCCCTGCTGCGCGCGGCCGGCATCGACTTCGACACCTTCGAGATGGAAGGGATCGCGTGGGAGGACGGGGTCGCGGTCATGGAGGGGATGAGGACGGTTTGGTTCCGCGACCCGGATGGCAACATCCTCAACGTCGGGGCCAGCAGCGCGTAGCCGGGTCCCCAAGGGCCGCCGGCGAGGCCATCTTCCGACCACCGGCCCCGCGGGGTGGCGCACACACACTGCCTGCCCGGCGTTCGCCGCGACGGATCGGACTGCCCTGTGATGCGGACGCATCTACCGCTCCTCGAGTGGTGGGGTCCGGAACTGTGGCCTCCGATCAGGGGTGTTGCATGGGCGAACTCTTTCGTGCAGATTGAGGGAGTCGTCGAGCGGAGCCGAGCATGAACACGCCTGTCGTAGTCGTCGGTTCGGTGAATCTGGACCGTTCCCTG
>DAOMFH010000156.1:0-1509 GCA_035429705.1 Actinomycetota bacterium | reverse complement strand
CGTGTGCCAGGGGGAGTGCCCGGCCGCGATTGTGGACGCGGTGGCCGGATTCAGCGCTGAGGGTGGTCACCGCTTCGTGTTGAACCTTGCGCCGGTCATCGATGTGGGCCTGGGTGCGTTGCGTACGAGCGATCCGCTGATCGTCAACGAGTCAGAGGCGCAGTCACTGCTTGCCCGCTTCGATGCGGACGCTGCGGCAAGTCTGGCAGAGGCCCTGCATTCGGCCCTGGGCGTTCCCGTCGTCGTCACGCGCGGCGCGCAGGGTGCCGACGTCGTCGACAACGGTGGCGAATTGGCACACGTCCCGGCGCCGACGCTGACCGGCCCAGTAGTCGACTCGACCGGGGCGGGCGATGCGCTCGTCGGCGGCACCGCGGCCGCGCTGGCGGCCGGGCAGTCGCTGGTTGACGCCGTGCGGGCAGGGGCCGGCGCGGCGAAGAATGTGCTCAGCATGCGGGGGGCAGCAGGTGTGCGACCGGACGCCGGTCAGCACGATCAGGCAGGACGAGGAGAGGCAATCCGATGACCAACCAGAGGCGCAGTCTCGTGATCGACACCGACACCGGATCCGACGATGCCGTTGCACTCATCATGGCGTTCAACCACCCGGACTACACCGTGCGGGCGTTGACCATCGTGGCCGGCAACGTCCCGCTGGAGTACTGCGTCCGGAACGCATTGATCACCGCGGACCTGGTTGGACAAGCCGAGGTGCCCGTCTTCGTCGGACTGGCCAAGCCCCTGCTGCGACCACTCGGGACGGCGGAGGGAATCCACGGTGACGACGGGATGAGCGGTGCGGCATTGCCCGAGCCCAGCCGACAGCCCGACCAGCAGCATGCGGTGCAGGCGCTGCTGGACATCGCCGCCCACGAGCCCGGCGAGCACATCTTGATCACCCTCGGGCCATTGAGCAACATCGCCGCGGCGCTCCTGATCGACCCGGAGTTCCTGACGAAGTTCCAGCACACGTACATGATGGTCGGAGCCGCGGACAGCGTCGGCAACATCACTGCCGTGGCCGAGTTCAACGCGTGGGTCGACCCCGAGGCGGCGGCATTGGTTTTCGCCGCGCCGGGCGCCAAGACGATGATCGGCTGGGATGTCTGCCGGAAGAACACGGTGATGAGGGCAGAGGACGAGCAGCGGATGCTCGCCGCGGGGCCGGTCGGCAAGTTCGCCTCGGACATCCGGCGCCAGGTCCGTCAGTTCTCCATCGACGTCAGCGGCAAGTCCGACCACGAGTTCCCGGACCCGGCCGCGGTGGCAGTAGCGCTGGATGAGGGCCTGATCGTCGACTCGGACGACCGGCACATGCTGGTGTCGACCGACGAGCAGACCCGCGGGCTGACGTTCGCCGACTACGGACCGCCGGTCAAGGCGCCCACCGTGCGCGTCATCACCACGCTCGACGAGGCGGGCTTCAAGGAGCAACTCTTCGCGGCGCTGAACCGCGGGTGAACCTGCGCGATCCCCGCCATCTCGAACGTGTCGAAGTCGATGCCGGCG
>DAOMFH010000155.1:0-5414 GCA_035429705.1 Actinomycetota bacterium | reverse complement strand
CGTCCAGGTCCAGTCCTTCTCGTCGGTGGCGGCAGGCAGTGGTGATTCGGTCATGCGCCATTCTCACCCGGCCAGCGTGGGTTGACACCGGCAGCCAGCCGATCGAACTGGCAGTACTGGACTCGTGCGATCGACCCGGCAGGAACGCAGCCACCACCTCGATGGCCGAGGACTGCCAAGCCCGCCAACGACGTCTCCGTCCCAGCAGGCAATGAAAGTCAGGTCAGCCGCCAGGGCATCGCATAAGCATTCAGCACTGACTCGACAGCGGCCTTCAGTTCTGGATCCTCTGGCGCTGGCAAACTCACTACGACATGTCCGTCCTGGATGTGACACCACTGCCCTTCCGGGGCCGGGCACCCCAGAGCCCGCAGGCGTTCGGCGAGTTCGTCCTGCGTCGCGTGGCGGCGCAGTTCCACCTTGAATGGCTTGCCGACGGCGGTCAGTGGCAGGTCAGGCAGGACGGTGACGTGCTTGGGGGCCGCAGCTGGTTCCGGGACACGCACCGAGGCCCACCTCCGGATCTCGTCGGGGTCGGCGTTCGGATCGCTCACGCAGACAAAGGCGACCGGCACCTCTCCCGCATGCGGATCGGGGCGGCCTACGACCGCAGCATCCCTGACCGCGGGATGCTGCATCAGCACTGTCTCCACCGGTGCCGGGTCGATGTTGTGACCGCCGCGGATGATGATGTCCTTGGCCCGGCCGCTCAGGCGCAGGTATCCGTCGGCGGTGACGCTGCCAAGGTCCCCGGTGTCCAGCCATCCGTCGCGCACCTTGTCGCCGGCATCGATCAGCACCCGCGGTCCATCCCGGCCGACCAGGTAACCGGGGAAGACCACTGGCCCGTTGACCACGATCGTGCCCGTCTCGCCGGGAGGCAGGAACCTCCATTCGCCGGTCGTGTCATCCACCTCCACGGCGGCCAGCGCCTGATACGGCATGCGCATCCCGACACTGTCGGAGCGCGCGTAGCCGGGCAGGCTGCGCGCCGAGGCGCAAGTCGCCTCAGTGAGTCCGTAACCCTCGCTGAGTGCGATTCCGGTGTGCTCCTGCCACCCCTGGCGGACGGCCGGCGGCAGGGGTGCGGCGCCGACGACGCACAGCCACAGGCTGGACAGGTCGGCGTCGACCGGCACCCTTGACAACGCCGCGTACACCGCAGGCACCGCCGACATCCCGCCGATCCGGAAGTGCTCGACGATCTTCCAGAAGTTCTTGGCCAGGCCGGGGTCGCGGTAGCCCAGCGGTCCGGCCCACACGACGGTCTGCGCGCGCATCAACGGCGCCAGGGTGGTGACGATCAAGGCGTTCACGTGGAACAGGGGCAGGGCGGAGAAGAGCCGGAAGTCGTCGGCGGCATGTTCCTTGGTCAGTGCCACCGCCCACGCGTCGGCGACCTCCATCGCATGCGTGTGGACCGCCAGTTTCGGCGTGCCGGTGGTGCCGCCGGTGTGGAAGAAGGCTGCGAGGTCGTCGGCGCGGGGTTCCGGTACCGACAGCGACGAACCGTCCTGGTCTGCGGACAGTGAGTCGAGGTAGGCGACCCTGACGCCGTCGATGGGTTCGAGCTCGACGCCCACTGCGTCGACCGGCTGCAAGGCGAGCAGCGCCTCGAGACCGAGTTCGGCGGCCATGCTCCGAGCCAGTTCCCACACCTGGGGCTGGAGTTCCGGCCCGGACGCGATCAGCACCCGCACGCCGGCCCTGCGCAGCAGCGCCCCCACATGCTCGGGGTTCAGCACCGGGTTCACCGGAGCAGCGACGCCGACCGCCTGGGCTGCCAGCAGTGCCGATATGAGTCCCGTGGTGTTGACCGACAGCAGGCCAACGGCATCCGTGCGACCCACGCCCAGAGCGGCCAGTGTGTTGGCCTCACGGATCACTCGTTCCAGCAACTGGCCGTAGGTGAGGTCGTCCGGTGTCTCCCAGCGGTCTGCGTCGGGCAGGACCCGCAGCGCCAGACGTTGCGGACTGGCAAGTGCGGATCTGCGCAGACTGTCGAAGGTCGAGGTCGGCAGGCCTCTGTGCGCAAGCGGGGTCTGCTCGATGACGGGCAGGTCCGCCGGTGAGTTCAGGTCGGGCCAGAGCGTCACGGCGCCACCTCCGCGGGTTCGGGCACCCGGCGTATGTCCGCCGCCCAAGCGCGCAGATACTCCGCCAGGTCTGCCCCGATCCCGTGCGCGGTGCGTGCGAGCGGCTCACGAGTCTGGACGACGTGGTCCGGCCGGACGAGCACTGCGGCTGTGCGGCTCGTGCGTAGCCAGCCGAGCAGCGTGTCCCCGTCGTCGACCGCAACGGTGTACCAGCGGTGCCGCGCAGGCTCGTGCCCGGCCGGCAGCAAGCGGACGACGCGGGCGCCGAAGTCCCGCGCCGCCGCCAGCAGGCGGATGTCCGGTTCGCCGGCCACGAGGACGCTGTAGCCGCCGCCGGTGACCTCGTCGAGTCGGGCCCTGCCAGCCTCGGTGCGGACCCACGGCTGCGGCAGCAGCGCTCCTGTGACCCGGTCGCGCCGGCCCACCTTCTGGACCGCCGGGCCGTCCGGGAAGGCCGGTGGCTGGGCGTCGATCACCTTCTCGGTCACCCCGGGGATCCGTACGGCGATCGCCAGCGCGACCCGGCGGATGTGCGCCGCGCCATCCTGTCCGCCGGTCATCGCCCAGCCGACGCTCACGGCCTTCTTGACCAGACTGCGCGCGTGCGGCCTGCGCTCGATCTCGTAACTGTCGAGCAGGGACCGGTCGGCGCGGCCGGCCAGCACATCGCTGAGCTTCCAGCTGAGGTTGGCCGCGTCACGCAGGCCGGCGCACAATCCCTGTCCGATGAACGGCGGGGTCAGATGTGCCGCGTCGCCGAGCAGGAACACCGAGCCGTCGCGCCAGCTGTCGGCCAGCCGCGCTTTGAACGTGTACTCGGCGTGACGCAGCAACTCGAGGTCCTGGTATGCGACCGCATCGCCGAGCCACGGTCCGAGCAACTGCTCGAGCGTGCCGGAGGCGATGACGCTCTCGACGGTCTCGTCGTCCCTGAGCCGGAACTCCCAGCGGTACCGGTCGGGCCCGACCTGCATGTAGGTACCTGCTCGCCGCGGGTCGCAGAGCTGGTGCACGCCCGGCCACAGGGGAAGGACGACCGGGCAGCGCACGTCGACGACCAGCCAGCGCTCCTCGAACCCGAGGTCCTCCAAGGCCGCGCCGATCGACTCACGGACAGTGCTGTTGGCCCCGTCGCAGCCCAGCACCGCGTCCGCGACGATCACCGAGGGCGTCCCGTCCTCACCGCGGGTGCGGACCTGCACCTGGCCGGACGGCAGATTCGCCACCGTCACCACCTCAGTTCCGGAGCGGAGGGTGGCAAGACCCTGCTGCGCCAGTTTCTCCCGCAGAATCCGCTCGAGGTCCGGCTGGTCGAACATGTTGGCCGGCGGGTAACCGAATGCCCCGAGGGGATCGCTGCGCTTGAACTCGGCCATGCTGCGGTGCTTGGCGTCCACAAGTCGCAGTCCCTGGGTCGGCATCGTGATCCGGGCGAACTGCTCGGCGACGCCGAGATCGGCAAGGATGCGATAGACCTCGTCATCGAGGTGCACCGCGCGGGGCAGTGGGTACATCCCCGGGCGTTTCTCCAGGACCAGTGTCCGCGTCCCGCGCTGTGCCAGCATGAGCGCTGCGCTGACGCCGACCGGTCCAGCTCCCACGACGACGACCGGTACGTGCTCATAGGTGTTCATGCCCACCGCACCGGTGATTTCTGGGATCCCAGATCGATCCGTCCGTCCGGGGTCCGGACGGTCGCCGTGATGACCTCGCCGTCCTGCAGGTAGTCGGGGTTGCTCGCCTGCTTGCCGAAGAACACCCGCCACTTCACGTGCTCTGGCAGGAAGTGGGCGATGAACTCGACCGCGCTGGGCGGCGCCTGCAAGGCGGTCCCGCCCGGAGTCCCGGTCAGGACCAGGTCACCGGGTTCCAGCCGCTGGAACCGCGCGAGGGTGGTCAGCGAGGAGGCGGGCAGATGGATCATGTCGGCCACGGTCCGGTCCTGGCGAAGGACGCCGTCGACGCGCAGTTGGAGCCGCAGATCGAGTAGACGGAGAAACTCGTCGGGCTCGAGCAGTGTCAGGTACGGGCCGACCGGGGTGAACGTCGGGTAGGACTTCGACTCGTAGAACTGTCCCTTGGTCAATTGCACATCGCGGGCGCTGACATCGTTGGCGATGACCAGCCCGGCCACGAAGTCGGGCAGATCAGTGTTGGTCACAACCGTTCCGATCTCCAGCGGCGCCCCGATGACCAGCCCGAGTTCGATCTCGTAGTCGAGCAGTTTCACGTGCTCGGGCTTCACGATCGTGTCCGCCGGTCCGGTCACGGACCCGGAGGCCTTCCGGAAGAAGGTGGGCTGGACCGACGAGGGATCGAAGCCCGACTCCTTGGCGTGCGAGCGGTAGTTGACCATCTGAGCCACCACCCGGCAAGGTGTGGTGACCGGGGACATCAGGGCGAGGCCGGCCACATCGGTGTCGAAGGTGTCGGCCTCGGCGACCGCGGCGCGGTCTGCGAGCAGTTCGGCGGTCGTCGCGGCATCGGTGCCGATGCGGGCAGCCCTACCCGCGCGCTCGACCCACCAGCCGTCTTGTGTACGCAAGATGTTGGTACTCATGACTGCAGCGCCTTCACCAGGCCGGTCAGACGGCCGAGGTCGATCTCGTTGTCGCCGCGCAGGGCGTCGACGGCGTTGCGGATCAATGCCGGGCTCGGCTTGTTCCCGAGGAAGTCACTGGTGGGCGGCGGCCCCCACTGGTAGAGCCCGCTGGCACGCATCGGCGCCCAGCCGGGTTCGAGTGTGTTGTCGAACAGATCGCCGTCGGCGTAGTGCTCCACCATGAACCGGTCAGGGTCCCGCCAGTAGTCGAACACCTGGCTGCCTTGGATGTGCCGGCCGACGCCCCACGAGCGCCGGTAGCCCTGCTCGGCGAGGTACTCCCCACCTGCGGCGAGCGCGTCGAGATCGGCGACTTCGAACGCCGAGTGCACATAGCCGGCCTCCGGCGCCAGCATCATCGCCAGCGTGTGGTGGTCGCTGGGGGTGCTGCCCCGGTCGCAACGGATGAACGCCATAACCGGCCCGCGGTCGCGCTGGCCGTCGAGGAAGAGGAAGTCACTGACGATCAGGCCGAAGTTCTGCAGATACCAGTCGAGGTTCCGGCCGAACACCCGACTGGCGAACACGACGTGACCGAGACGCTCGATGCGGGCCGGCTCCCGCGCCGGTCGCTGGGTGGCGTTGATGCGGGCTCGGCCACCTCCCACATTCCACGTCTGCACCGGCTGCAGTGGCATGTCGGGCAGTTGTTCCACGCCGTGCACCACCTTGACCGACATCCCACTCGGATCGAGCAGGGACACGGCCATGCCTGC
>DAOMFH010000154.1:0-5430 GCA_035429705.1 Actinomycetota bacterium | reverse complement strand
GAGGTGGTGACCCGGTAGCCGCACATGCCGTTGGGTTCCGACAGGGTGCCGGCCACGAACTGTTGCTCCGCAGCACCGTCGGGGGCGAAACCGAACAGCCCGTCGGTGGAGTACTGCACGAACGGCCGGAACGCCGGATCGGGGGAGAACACCACCTCGGTGCTCGCGAAGGGCAGCATCAGCAGGGGGTGGATCAAGTCGGTCATGGTCTTCTGGGGCAGGAACTCCGCGTTCGGCTGGATGTCCGCCATCGAGTCACGGGCGGTCCGCACGTAGTCCTTCGTCTGGCTGTTGACCCAGCGCAGTGACGGTTCGACCGAGGAGATCAGGCTGGACACCAGGAAGGCGACAGCGGCACCCGCGGCCACCGCCTGTCGCGTCACCCCACGCGCCCGCAGGCGCTGGGCCAGTGCTGTCGCCCTGGCACTGAACGGGTCGGCCTCGCCCCGGATCGGATAGAAGAGCACTCCCGCGAAGAAGGCCAGCGGAATCCAGAAGTCGAAGGTGTAGCGGTACCCGCTCGAGGCGACTACCGCGCCTCCGCGTCCGTAGGCCGCGATGAAGGTGATGACCGCCGCGTAGAACACCATCCACAGCAGGTACGCGAAGAGGTTGGGGCGATAGCGCCTGGTGAGCACCACCGTGGCGATGAACAAGACCACGGAAATCACCAGCAGTCCAGTGGTGCGTGCCGGGATCACCAGGACCCCGTTCCAGGTCTCACCCTGGGCGCTGAACCACTTCCACGGGCCACCGGCGCTGGCCGCGACGATGTTGACGAAGAACAGGTCCCGCGCGTAGACAACCGCCCGGCCGAGTTGCCAGTCGGGTGCCCGCGAGATCGGCGCATGGAAGCGCAGGAACACCGCGTATCCCACGGTGATGACTGCCAACACCAGCCAGTACCTGGGGTTCAGCCGGAAGGCTCCACGAATCCCGCGCCGGCGGGCCACCCCGATCGGCAGCGCCGCCGCGATCATGAACATCACGAGGAGTCCGACCGCCCCCTTGCTGATCGACAGCACTGCTGCGGTGAACGCCAGCCCCGACCACAGCCACCAGCGGCCGGGCTGGCCCTCCAGCGCATGGATCAGCGCCCAGACCGCGACCATCATGAACAGCCCGTACGGCACGGTCTCGGTGATCTCGCACCACCACACCCCGGTCTCGAACCCGAACATGGAGGCGGCCGGCACCAGGAAGGCCAGGAACGCGGCCAGATCCGATCCCGTCAGTCGCAGCACGATCCGCCACAGCAGCGCGAACGTGGCCAGTTGCATCAGCAGCGTCCACACCATGAGCGCGGTGAAGGACCCGGGGAACGCCCACTGCAGCAGCCATTGGGCCAGGTGCCCGAAGGGCTGGACGTGACCGTAGTAGGACCGGAACAGGTACTCCGGATCCAATGCTGAGGTGTGCGCCCAGTAGCGGAATGCGAAGTCGTCGGCGTACAGGTAGCCGTTCAGCATCACGGCACCGCGGATCGCCAGGTACCCGAGCAGGGCCAGGATCATGGGACGGTACGGCAGCCATCGGGACGGGGCCGGCGCGGTCGCCTCGCCGCTGACCTCGGTGCTGGCCGTCACGGTCCGCACCCGTCCCGCACGAACCGGTTCGTTTCACGATGCCTCACGCACCCGAACGTAGCCGAGCGCAGGCTCGCCCGGGGGATGGACCCAGCAGTGGCCCGCCTCAGCAGGCCGGACGACGCCATTCTGGCTAGGCTCGCGGCATGGCGTCGCTCCCGTCAGGCCTGCGGCGCGGCTACGCCCTCGGGGGCATCGCAACGGGAACCTACGGCACCGTCCCGGGGCTGTTGCTGATGCCCTATCTGACCGAGGTGATCGGGATCCAGGCCGCGGTGGCCGGTCTGGTCGTCTTCCTGCCGAAGGCCTGGGACTTCGTGCTCAACCCGGTGGCCGGGCGGATCAGCGATCAGTCGACGAACCCACGCGGACGCCGGCGGCCGATCATCCGGCGGGCGGGCATGGTCATGGCCGTCGGGTTCCTGCTGATCTTCAACGGCCCCACGTCCCCCTCCGGTCTGGCCACGGCGTGGGTGATCGCCGCCTTCCTGCTCGCCGCGACGGCGTACGCGTTCTTCCAGGTGCCGTACCTGGCGATGTCCGCGGAGATCACCGAGGACTACGCGGAACGCACCCGGCTGATGATGTGGCGGGTCATCGTGATCACCGGGGCGATCATGGTGGCCGGCGCCACCGCACCGCTGCTGGTCGAGGCGCTCGGCGGGGCGCAGGGATACCGGCTCATGGCGCTGGTGATGGCGGTCCTGATCGTGGCCGGCACCTGGGGCCTGTGGTTCGGAACCCGCCGCGCCACGCTCACCCGGCACGAGACCACCAGCGGGACGTTGGGTGAACAACTCGCCCTGGTGGTGCGCAGCCCCCACGTGCGCACGTTGCTCACCGCGTTCGTCCTGCAGGCCGTCGCCATGACGATGGTGCTCGCGGGTATCAACTACACAGCAAGACACGTCATGGGCGACCCGACCGTGGCAACCTACGCATTCGTCGCGTTCGTCGGTCCGGCGATCGTGGTCAGCCCCTTGTGGGAGAAGTTCGGACTGCGCTGGGGCAAGAAGGCCGGGTTCGCCGCCACCTCGGTGGTGCTGGTGGTCGGGCTGGTGTCCCTGACCGCGGCCCGGGGCGGCAACCTGGGCGTGCTGATCGGCGCGGCGGCGGTGGTCGGCGTCGGCTACGCCGGCAGCCAACTGTTCCCGCTGGCGATGCTGCCCGACCTCGCCGCCCACGACGCTGTGGAGTCGGGCCAGAACCGGATCGGCCTGCTGACCGGAACCTGGTCGGCCTTCGAACTGCTCGGCTTCGCGCTCGGTCCCGCGCTCTACGGGTTCGTGCTCTCGATGGGCGGCTACGTCTCCGGCGCCGAGCAGCAGAGCCCGCAGGCGGTCTGGGCGATCCTCGTGGGTGTCTCGGTGGTGCCCGCGATATTGGTGGTGCTGAGCCTGGTGGCGTTGAGCCGCTACCGACTCGACCGGGTGCTGCGAACGGAAGGGGTGGACGATGCGGTCCGCTGAGATCATGGCCACCATCGAGGACCTGGTGGCCCTGGCACCACGCGCCACGGGCACCCCGGGCGGTGAAGCCGCCGCTGAATACGTCGCGGACCGGTTCCGCTCGGCCGGCCTGCCCGACGTCCACTTCCTGGAGGTCCCGTCGTACGCCTGGCGCGCCACCGACTGCACCCTGCGCGTGGGCGGGCAGGAACTGCCCTGCGGGCCGATCCTGCACAGCGGGCTGCCGGGCCACGACGCGACCGGCCGGCTGGGCGGTTCGGTCCGGGCACCGGTGGTCGACGTCGGGGACGGCAAGGTCGCCGATCACGACGTGCGCGGCCGGATCGTGCTGTTCGACCTGACCTTCGACATGTCGCTGTACTCCCTGCTGATGATCAGCGAGTACGTGCACGACCCGGGACGCAAGATGCTGCGCCGCGACGTGATGAGTTCGCGCAACCCGTATGTCACCTCCCTGACATCGGTGATGTCCGCCGCGGTGGCCGGTGGTGCCGTCGGCGTGATCGGCGTCCTGCGCGACTACCCGGAGTCGGTGCGCTACCACAACGAGTACTACCGCCGGTCCCTGCTGGAGCTGCCGGGCGTGTGGGTCACCCGGTCCACGGGCCAGGCCCTGCGCGGCCTGCTGGGCACGGACGTCGAGGCGCAGATCGTGCTGGACGTGCAGCGTGACCAGGTCACCTCCCGGACCGTGATCGGGGTCCTGCCCGGCCGCAGCCGCGAGACGATCATGGTGCAGTCCCACCATGACTCGGTCGGACCGGGCGCGGTCGAGGACGCCTCGGGCAGCGCGGAGGTGATCGCGCTGGCCGAGCACTACGGCAGGCTCGCGCGAGCGGGTGCGACTCGGGACAAGACGCTGCTGTTCGTCACCTTCGACAGCCACTTCACCGGCTACCAGGCGCATCAGGAGTTCGCCCGCCGCTACGCCCTGGACCCGGACAGCCCCTACGACCTGGTGATGAACGCGACGGTCGAGCATGTTGGTCTGCGCGCCGTGCGCGGGCCCGACGGCGGGTTCGCGAGCACCGGCCAGACCGAGCCGCGCGGCATCTTCGAGAATCTGAACCCCCGGCTGAAGTGGGAACTGTCCCGGGCGATCCGGCGGCACGGGCTGCACAGCACTTGTCTGCTCAACGCCTCGCTGCTGGAGTACTCGCGCAGCGGCATCCCCACCGACGCGTCCTTCACGCTGCTGTGCGGAGTGCCGACGGTGAGTCTGGTGTCCGGCCCGCTGTACCTGTACGACGACGCCGACACCCCCGACCGGGTGGACGTCGATCAACTGGTGCCGGTGGCCCGGTTCTTCGTCGACGTGATCGACACGGCCGACCGGTCCCATGGCGACCGGATCGGCCTGGTCCCCCGCCCGGTGCGGCGCCGGCTGCCCCGTGGCCGCTGGTGATGCGGCACGGCACCACTGAGGCGGTGCGCTATCCCTCGACCTCCGTGACGGGGGCCCCGGTGGAGCTCACCGGCCTCGTTCACCTGCCGCACACGCCGCCGCCGGCCGACGGCTGGCCGGTGGTCAGTTACGGGCACATGACCACCGGCGGGGCGGCCAGCGGGGCACCGAGCACCGCCGCACCAGGACATCCCGAGTGGCGCCGGATCTCCCAGGGCGACGCATTGTGCGACAACCTGCTGGCACGCGGGGTGGCCGTGCTGCGCCCGGACTACGAAGGCCTGGGCAGCCCCGGGGTGCACCCGTACCTGATCGGCGAGCCCCTGGCCCGTTCGGTCCTCGACATGGTCGCGGCCCGCCGGGACTTCGACCCGCGGATCGGCGATCGCTGGGTCAGCGCCGGGCATTCCGAGGGGTCCATGGCCGCGCTGTTCACCGCCCGGGCCGGCTGCGCCCGCCCACTTCCGCTGCTCGGCGTCGCGGCGTTCACCCCGGTCACCCGCATGGACCTCACGATCGGCGCCGCCCGCCGGCTGCCGGTCGTCCTTCCTGGGTTCGCGATCCTCTCCCCGTTGATCGCGTTGATGATCCGTGGAGCGGCCACCGTGTCGCCGCGGCTGGCCGACCTCGTGGCCGGCGGCGGACTGAGTCCGGCCGCGCGGGAGCTGTGGCCTCATCTGGACCAGCGCTGCGCCGAGGAACTGGCCCTGCCGGACTCGTGGGGCGGCCTGCCACCGGCGCGTATCGGTGGGCGCGACGGCGATGCGTTGTTCGCCGAACTGTTCGCGGTGATGCGGCGCAACGAGGTGCGCGACCTCGACCTCGCCCCGGTTCCGGTGCGCATCGACGCGGCCTGGTTCGACGAGGTCGCCCCCGCCCCGCTGTCCCGCCGTCTGCTGGCCGCCTACCGCTCGCGGGGCGTGGACCTGACGGCCCGCTGGTGGCCCAGCCACCACTCCGGCACGATGCG
>DAOMFH010000153.1:0-5454 GCA_035429705.1 Actinomycetota bacterium | reverse complement strand
CATCCATTAGGAACTCAACAGTCGAGGACCAACCGACAACCACGCAACAGTCGCGACGGGGGTGCGGCTCGTCGCAAAGGCCCCGCGCGGGGTGTTCTGCCCGCCCACCGACAACCACGCGCCACTCGCAGAGGGGCCGGGAGGGCCGGGAGGGGCAGGGAGGGACCGGGAGGTGCGCCCACGACTGCCGAGCCCAGGGTGGCATCCGGCGAGCGCCATGCACCCACCGCAACGCCTGCCCAAGGGGGATCGCCCCGGGTGCCCGCGGCCCCCTCGGACTCCTGACTCAGAACCACCAGCCGCTCAAGGACCGTCCAACCAGCTGAGCGGACTACCCAGCTGAGCGGACTACCTCGTACAGCCGCCGGTCGCGACTGGCACGACCCGATCGGCGGATCCCCGCAGGGCCTGCCCGACCGTCTTGTTGGTCAGCGCGAAGCCGGTGCGCTTGTACTCCTGGGAACTGGCGAACACAATGCCCGCGTAGCGACCGTCGCGGGTCAGCAGCGGGCCGCCGGAGTTGCCCGGGATCACCCGCCCGCGCACAACGTAGATGTTGCGGGGGTCGGCCGGCTTGCCATAGATGTCGTCGGAGAACACCGGGCTCTCGTTGGTCCGGGTGACGATCCGGGCGCTGCGCAGATCGAGCGGGCCTCCCCCGGGGTAGCCGGCGATCACCGCTGGATCACCGTCGGCGGGGGGCTGCGCGCTGGACAACGGCGACAGGCCGATTCCGGGCACGAACAACACCGCGACGTCGAGTCCAGGATTGAAGTAGACGACATCGGCGCCCCACGAACGGCCGTCCGAAGACACCACCCGCACCTGACTCATGCCCGCCACGACGTGAGCGTTGGTGGCGATCCGGTCGGTGGCGTAGACGAAGCCTGAACCAGTGGAGCCCTGACCGCAGGCCGGGGTCGGACCCGTGACCCGTACGACTGACTGGCTGGCGGTGACCGCCTCCTGGGACAGGTTCTTCGGCGGCGGTGGGACTTGCTTGCCGGGCAGACCCTCCAGCCCGAAGAACACCTCGGGCAGATTCACCCGGTTGAGCAGCCCGCGCACCGAGTACGCCAGATCCGCAGCCTGGGGGGGCACCAGGCGGTCCACCTGTTGCAGCAGGGTCGAGGAACGCACCGCCGAGGACAGCGCCGGCGAGGGCAGTGCGGCCACCGTCGCCGCCACCATCCAGATCGCGATCAGCCCGGCGACCAGGCTAACCAGAGCACCCGCCGCGGCATCCACGGCACGTGCCGGCCCGGCTCGCATCGCCATCCACAGGGGCCTTCCCAGGGTGATCGCCAGGGTGTTGCCGATGCCCACGCCGAGCAGGATCACCCCGACGCTGATCACCGCGGCCAGCGGCCCCAGAACGCCCAGTTGGCGCAGAACCCATGGCAGGCAGGCCGCGGCGACCAGTCCGCCGGCGATCGTCCCCGCCACGGAAAGCACGCTGCGCACCAAGCCCTGGTGCCAGCCGATGAGGGCCACCAGAGCGAGCAGCCCGAGGATGATCACATCGACTACGCCCATCGCGGGAGCCGATCGTGCGGGGAGGTCAGTGCGTCCATGTGTAGTCCACCATACGTCGTTCGTCCCAAGGCCGCTCCCAGCCTGCCAGCGCGAGAATCCGGTCCAGGAGCAGCGCGGTGAAACCCCACACGAGCATGCCTCGCACGGTGAAACCCGGCCCGATGAAGCCGGCCGGGTGGCGAACCCGGACCCGGTTGGCGGGGTCGATCAATTCCGACAGGGGCACCCGGTGCACCGCTGAGACCTCCGCCGGGTCGACGGCGTGCACCGGGGATGGCCGCTGCCACCAGGCGAGCACCGGTGTCACCACGAAACCGCTGGGGGGCAGCCAGATCGCAGGCAGGGGGTGGATCACCTCCACCCCGGACGGATCCAGCCCGGTCTCCTCCTGCGCCTCCCGCAGGGCGGTGCGCACCGGACTGTCGTCCCCGGGATCCTCCGCGCCGCCCGGAAACGCGGGCTGCCCGGCATGGGAGCGCATGTCCGGCGCCCGCTGGATCAACAACACATCCGGGCCGAGTTCGTCCTCGCCGAACAGGATCAGGACCGCGGACGGCCGGCCACCGTCCTCCGGCGGCACGAAGCGGGACAGGAGGGCCTCCGCTTCCAGATCCCCCGTCGCGGCGGCCAGCGGTTGCAGCCAGGCGGGCAGAATCATGGTCGTTTGATCATCTTCTCGGCGCGTTCGATGTCCTGCTCCCCGATCCCGCGCGACGGGCACAACCGGGCCACCGGACAGGCGGCGCACGCCGGGCGTCGCGCGAAACAGCAGCGGCGGCCGTGGAAGATCAGCCGGTGGGACACCATCGTGCGGTCCTTGCGGGGGAACAGAGCATCAAGGGCGTACTCGATTCGCACCGGGTCGGTCTGCTCAGTCCAGCCCAGGCGCTGTGACAAGCGGGTGACGTGAGTGTCCACGGTGAAACCGGGCTGGTCGAAGGCGTTGCCGCGGACCACGTGCGCGGTCTTGCGCCCGACCCCGGGCAGAGTGACCAGGGCCGACATCGGCCGCGGGATCTCACCGCGGTACTTGTCGCACACCGTCACCGCCATCGCCTGCAGGGACGCCGCCTTGTTCCGGAAGAACCCCGTCGACCGGATGATCTCCTCCAACTCGACCCGGTCCGCAGCGGCCAGCGCGGCCGGGTCCGGGTACTTCGCGAAGAGGACCGGGGTGACCTGGTTGACCCGTTCATCGGTGCACTGGGCGCTCAGGATGGTCGCCACCAACAGTTCGTAGGGATTGCCGAAATCCAGTTCACAGTGGGCGTCCGGGTACACCTGCTGGAGGATCCGGTCCACCGCGCGGGCCCGGCGCACCAGGGCTGTCGGAGGTCGATCCTGCATCGCTCCAGGGTACGCCGTGGGTTGGGCCCACGGTCCCGCGCGCCAACGCTGACCCCTGGCTGAACCGCTGGCAGCCCGCCGGCAGACCACCCGGTCGGGGGTCACCCACCCTGCCGAATCCCGGGGGGTGGCTGGTAAGTGTGACCTGCGCCCGGGCCGATAGCACAGCCATGACCACGTTCCAGGACGCGAAGGCGCTGCTGAGCGACCTGGCGTTGGACGACCTGCGGATCCTGCGCCACCACCTGACCGACGAGGAGGGGCGGGTCTCCTATTGGCGACGGCTCTTCCAGGCCCGCCTCGACATGATCAGACGCGGTGACGACGTCGACACCGAGGATGTGCGGCTCATCCTGCAGGACGCCTCCGACGCCCCCCGCCGGTGGCAGGCCCTGGGGCTGCACCCGGCGGACATCGATACCTACATGCCCGAGGCCCGGGCCCTGTGGAGCCGGGTGGTCGATCTCAACGACGAGCAGCAACGGCGGACCTACGCCGACATGCTGGAGTCCATGGTGTCCTCGCTGACGCGCAACCGCCAGGCCCTGCACGACCAGATCGACACGGTCACGCAGGAACTGATCACCAGATACCGGACGAATCCGGCACTTGCCCTGACCGCCCTGCCCTGCCATCGACGTAACGCTTAGGTGAATCACGCGCGCCACCTCGTGATCTTGCGTCAGACTGTGACCCGTGGATAACGTCCTTCGGAAAGCCCCCCTGTTCACCGCACTCGATGACGAGGCGGCTACCGCTCTGCAGTCCTCGACGGTCGAGGTCCGGCTGGCCAAGGGGCAGGACCTGTTCATGGAGGGCGAGCCCGGGGACCGGATGTTCGTCATCACCGAGGGCAAGATCAAGTTGGGCCACACCGCGGCGGACGGCCGCGAGAGCCTGCTGGCCGTCCTGGGCCCCGGAGAACTGCTGGGGGAGCTCTCGCTGTTCGACCCCGGACCCCGCACCGCGACCGCCACGGCTCTCACCGACGCCACCCTGATCGCGGTCGGGCACTCGGCATTGCGCCCCTGGCTGACAGGGCGGCCCGAGGTGGCCGAGGCGCTGCTGCAGGCACTGGCCCAACGGCTGCGGCGAACCAATGAGGCCATGGCCGACCTGGTGTTCTCCGACGTGCCCGGCCGGATCGCAAAGATCCTGCTGGACCTCAGCGACAAGTTCGGACGGCAGATGCCCGACGGGATGCACGTCACCCACGACATGACCCAGGAAGAACTCGCGCAGTTGGTGGGCGCCTCCCGGGAGACGGTCAACAAGGCGTTGGCCGACTTCGCCACCCGCGGCTGGATCCGGCTCGAGTCCCGGTCGGTCGTGCTGCTGGACACCGACCGACTGCAGCGGCGCGCCCGCTGACCCGGTGCTGGAGAACCGCCGCCTGACCCCCGCTGCGTGGGTCGCCATTGGCGTCTCGGCAGCGCTGTGTGTGCACTACCTGATGTTCGCCAGTCACGACTACCTGCTCGACCTCGACGTCTACCGGGAGGCCGCCGCCGCGGCCTGGTCCGGCGGCGACGTGTACGCGCAAGTCTTCACCGACGTCGGATTGCCCTACCTGTACCCACCGTTCGCGATCCTGTTCCTCACCCCGATGGCCGCCCTGTCCCAGGTCGGCGCCCAGGTCATCTGGACCTCACTGACACTGCTGGCGGTGATCGGGTACGCCCTCATCTGCGTTAACAACTTCGCGGCGGAGAGGTTCCACACCCCTACGGTCTACGCGATCACCGTCGCCTTCGCGCTGGCGATGGAGCCGACCGAGTCGGGCATCAGCTTCGGTCAGATCAACATCGTGCTGGCCATGTTCCTGGCACTCGATCTCAGTCATCGCACCGGACGCATCCCCCAGGGGGTACTGACCGGGCTCGCCGCAGCCGTGAAACTCACCCCCCTGCTGCTCGTGGTGTACTTCCTGGCCACCAGGCGGATCAGACCCGCACTGTGGACCGCGGGGTCGTTCCTGGCATGCACCGCCGTGGCAGCGATCGTGTTTCCGAATGCCTCCCGTGTGTACTGGTCGGGCACTTTCCTGGAGTCCGACCGCGTGGGGGTCGCCTACATCAGCAACCAGTCGATCAACGGCCTGTTGCAGCGACTGCTGGGCGAGACCGGTACGTCGCAACTGGCCTGGCTGGTGCTCGCCGCGGCCGTCACCGCGCTCACCATGCTGATCGGCCACCACCTGCACGACGACTTCCCCCACCTCACCGATGCGCTGGCCCTCGCGGCGATCCTGCTGGTCTCACCCATCAGCTGGACCGCCCACTGGATCCTGATCCTCCCGCTGCTGCTCGTGGCCGCGCTGCCCGACCGACCGACCGCCCCCCTGCAGGGTCTGGCGGCGCTGCTCGGCATCGCGCTGCTCTACGGGGTGGTGCGTCCCGCGCAGACCGCCCAGATCCTGCCCGATCCCGGAAACAACCAGCTCTTCTTCGGCAACACCTTCACCTGGCTCACGCTGATCGTCGCGGGAGCGTGCGTGGCGCACTACTGGCGGAGGTCAACTGAAGCCCCTGGCCCCCCGAGACCGGCGTGAGCCAGCGCCGGCGGCACGTG
>DAOMFH010000152.1:0-5461 GCA_035429705.1 Actinomycetota bacterium | reverse complement strand
CTGCACCACCAGCCGGCGGGTCACCACGTCAGACCCGGGAACTCTTGTCGGTGAGGTCCAGCAACGGCTCGGTCTGCGGCTCGGGCATGGCATTGACCGGGATGACCCGGCGGATCAGCACGTACATCTCGCAGCCGAGGCAGAATCCGAAGATCGCGTTGAGGGCGGCGGCCAGCATGGCCAAGCCGGCGAACACCCACACCCCGACCGTCCAGGCCAGCAGCATGCTGATGCTCGCCCCCAGGGCGAAGAACAGGCCGACCGCCTGGGCGAACTGCGGCGGCATCGGGTCCTCGAGATGCTTGGGCGCGGCCAGTCGCGGGCGCACCAGCTTGCGGAAGAGGAATCCGTAGGGCTGGGCGCCCGGGCCGAGGATCGCACCGCACGCGAAGACGATGGTCTGCAGGGCGATCAGTGTGGCGGCGATGGCCCCCGGCGCCAGAACGACGACCAGGGCGAGCACCACGGTGGTGAGAGCGGCGGAGAATCGGATCCCGCGGGGGTCGATCACGGATACCTCGCAGTTGGGCGGTAGGGGTGGACTATGGTGTACGGACGAAGTGCACCTCAGGTGTTCCGTGAGATGACGCCTACCCAGAATACGGGGTGGTGGCGGAATGCCCGTGGTGCGGGAGGTGTTCAGTTCGACATGTCGGGTTTGTGGATCCTGGCCGGGATCGCGGTTGTGCTCGCGGCGTTCGGTGTCTGGCGCTGGGCCGCCGACGGCCGCATGAAGGCGCATAGGCCTGGCACCGACAACCGCCTGACCGCTGCGCAGGTCGGGTCGGAACTGGGGGAGCGGGCCACTCTGCTGCAGTTCACCTCCATGTTCTGCGCACCCTGCCGGGCCACCCGGCGCATCCTCGAGGAGGTCGCGCAGATGATGCCCGGCGTGAAGCACGTCGACCTCGACGTCGAGCAGCACCTCGACCTGGTCCGGGATCTCAGCATCGCCCGGACACCGACCGTGCTGGTGCTCGATGCCGACGGCGCGATCGTCAGGCGCGCTTCGGGGCAGCCCCGCAGGGCAGACGTGATCGCGGCCCTCGGGGATGCCATCCCCGCGTAGTCGCCTCGCGGACAGCGGGGTGGGTGTGCTTACCCTTGACCCCGTGCGGAGTGCCCTGTGATCGGACTCATCTGGCGCTACCTGCGCCCCTACCGGGCTGCCCTCGTGGTCGTGGTGGTGCTGGTGACCATGCAGGTCATCGCCAACCTCTACCTGCCGTTCCTCAACGCCGACATCATCAACAATGGCGTGGTCACCGGCGACATCGGCTACATCGTCAAGACCGGAGCGATCATGCTCGGGTTGTCACTGGGCCTGGCGGTCATCTCGGTGATCGCGGTGTTCTACGCCTCTCGCACGGCCATGGCGCTGGGGCGGGACATGCGGGGTGGACTGTTCCGCTCGGTGGAGCGGTTCAGCCTGCGGGAGGTCAACGAATTCGGCACGCCGTCACTGATCACCCGCACGACCAACGACGTGCAGCAGGTGCAGATGCTGGTGCTGCTGGGCCTGACCATGATGATCGCCGCGCCGCTGACCATGATCGGCGGGGTCTTCATGGCGGTGCACACCGACGTGACCCTGTCCGCCCTGCTGCTGGTGATCATCCCGGTCATGGCGGTGGTCATCGGCATCCTGGTCTGGAAGATGGTGCCGCTGTTCCGGTCCATGCAGGTCAAGATCGACCGGATCAACGCGGTCCTGCGGGAGAACCTCGCCGGCATCCGGGTCATCCGCGCGTTCGTGCGCACCGACCACGAGCAGCGCCGCTTCGACGAGGCCAATCACGACCTGACCGACGTCGCGCTGCGGGTGACCCGGTTGTTCGCGCTGACCATGCCGTCGCTGATGCTCATCGTCAACCTGTCGTCGGTGGCGATCATCTGGTTCGGCGGCCACCTCGTCGACGACGGGGGTATGGAGATCGGCGACCTGACGGCGTTCCTTTCGTACATGATGCAGATCCTGTTCAGCGTCATGATGGCCGTGATGCTGCTGATGATGGTCCCGCGGGCAGCTGCCTCGGCCGAGCGGATCGCGGCGGTCCTGCAGACCGACCCGCAGGTGACGGACCCGCAGGTGCCCGTGCAGCCGGCCGCCCGCCGAGGGGTGGTGGAGTTCAAGGACGTGGAGTTCCGTTACCCAGGGGCGCAGGACCCGGTGCTGTGCGACGTCAACCTGCGCCTGGAGCCGGGCCGGACCACCGCGGTGATCGGGTCGACCGGCGCCGGGAAGACCACCCTGATCAACCTCATCCCACGGCTGTACGACGTGACCGGTGGGCAGGTGCTGGTCGACGGGGTGGACGTGCGCGACTTCGCACAAGAGGACCTGTGGGACTACATCGGGCTGGTTCCGCAGAAGTCCTTCCTGTTCAGCGGCACGGTCGCCTCGAACGTGCGGTTCGGGCGCCCGGATGCCACCGATGAGCAGGTGTGGGAGGCGCTGACCACCTCCCAGGCTGCGTCATTCGTGCACGAGCTGCCCGAGACGATCGACGCGCCGATCGACCAAGGCGGGACCAACGTCTCCGGGGGGCAGCGCCAGCGGTTGAGCATCGCCCGGGCCCTGGTGCGCCCGTGTCCCATCTACATCTTCGACGACTCGTTCTCGGCGCTGGACTACGCCACCGACGCCCGCCTGCGCGCGGCACTGGCGCAGCGCACCCGCGAATCGACGGTGCTGATCGTGGCGCAGCGGGTCAGCACGATCCGCAACGCCGACCAGATCGTGGTGCTCGACAGCGGCCGGGTGGTGGGAGTCGGCACCCATTCCGAACTGATGGACACCTGCGAGACCTACCAGGAGATCGTGTACTCCCAGCTGACCGCGGCGGAGGCGTCATGAGCGGCGGTACGCCATGGCGATGACCCGTCCGGGACCCGCACCCGCATCCGGCCCACGGCCCGGCGGGCCGATGGGTGGCGGGCACGGCGGGCTGGGCATGAGCCTGCCGGCGGAGAAGGCAAAGGACTTCAAGGGCACGTTCCGGCGGCTGCTGCGCACCCTGCACCCGGAGCGGGTGATCATCGCGGTGGTGCTCGGGCTGGCCGTGGTCAGCGTGTTCTTCCAGGTCCTCGGGCCGTGGCTGCTCGGTCAGGCGACCAACGTGGTCTTCGGCGGGGTGGTCGGCAAGATGATCCCCCCAGGGGTGACCAAGGAGCAGGCGATCGCCGGGCTGCAGGCCCAGGGCAAGACCCAGCAGGCCCAGATGCTGGCCTCCATGACGGTGACCGACGGGGTGGACTTCACCCGGCTCGGGCGGATAATCGCGCTGGTCGTCGTCGTGTACTTCATCAGCTCAGTGTTCTCCTGGGGCCAGAACTACCTCATGGCCGGCGTCACGCAGCGGACCATGTACCGCTTGCGCGAGGACGTCGATCTCAAAATCGGCCGCTTGCCACTGAAGTACTTCGACACCCACGCGCGGGGGGACCTGCTCAGCCGGGTCACCAACGACATCGACAACATCACCACGACGATGCAACAGACCATGACCCAGGCGATCACCAGCATCATGATGGTGCTCGGAGTGCTGGCCATGATGCTGTGGATCTCCCCGATCCTGGCGCTGGTGTCGCTGCTGACCGTGCCGCTGTCGTTCTTCGTCACGCTGTTCATCGCCCGCCGCTCGCAGGGACAGTTCGTCGGGCAGTGGAAGTGGACCGGGGTGGTCAACGGTCACATCGAGGAGATGTTCACCGGTCACGAGTTGGTCAAGGTGTTCGGCCACCGGCGCCAGGCCATCGAGGACTTCGACGCCGCCAACGAGCAGATGTACCTGTCCAGCTTCCGGGCGCAGTTCATCTCCGGGATCATCCAGCCGGCGATGATGTTCATCGCCAACCTGAACTACGTGGCGATCGCGGTGATCGGCGGTGTCCGGGTGGCCTCCGGGTCGATGAGCCTCGGGGACGTCCAGGCGTTCATCCAGTACTCCCGCCAGTTCACCATGCCGATCACCCAGCTCGCGTCGATCACGAACCTGCTGCAGTCCGGCGTCGCGTCGGCCGAGCGGGTCTTCGAGTTCCTCGACGCAGGCGAACAGACGCCGGAGGCAGCGGACGCCCGGCACCTGGAACGGCCGTTGGGACATGTGGAGTTCCGGGACGTGTCGTTCCGCTACAGCCAGGACAAGCCGTTGATCGAGCACCTCGACCTCGAGGTGCAGCCCGGCGAGGGGGTGGCGATCGTCGGGCCCACCGGTGCCGGCAAGACGACGCTGGTCAATCTGCTGATGCGGTTCTACGACGTGGACTCCGGGCAGATCGTGCTCGACGGCGTGCCGACGATGAGCATGCACCGCAACGACGTGCGGCGCTGCTTCGGGATGGTGCTGCAGGACACCTGGCTGTTCGCCGGCACGATCCGGGAGAACATCGCCTATGGCGCGCAGGACCCCAGCGAGGAGCAGATCATGGCTGCCGCGGAGGCGGCCCGGGTGGACCACTTCGTGCGGACAATGCCCGACGGCTACGACACGCTGCTGGACGACGAAGCCTCGAACCTGTCAGCCGGCGAGAAACAGCTGCTGACCATCGCCCGGGCGTTCCTGGGCAACCGCCCGATCCTGATCCTGGACGAGGCGACCAGTTCGGTGGACACCCGCACCGAGGTGCTGATCCAGCAGGCGATGGCCGAGTTGCGCCAGGGCCGCACCTCCTTCGTCATCGCGCACCGGCTCAGCACCATCCGCGACGCCGACATCATTCTT
Source organism: Actinomycetota bacterium (assembly GCA_035429705.1). Classification (GTDB taxonomy): domain Bacteria; phylum Actinomycetota; class Actinomycetes; order S36-B12; family UBA10799; genus JADKAV01. The sequence goes on along the minus strand of DAOMFH010000152.1, from coordinate 737 downwards.
GTGATGGACGAGGGCCGGATCGTGGAGAAGGGCAGTCACGACCAGTTGATGGCGGAGCAGGGCTTCTACTACGACCTGTACCAGTCGCAGTTCCTGGCCAGCTACCACGAGGCCGCGGACACGAATGCCCAGTGACATGCGCCGCGACCCGGCGTAGGCTCGGCAAATGCCGACTCAGCTCAGCCCGTACATTTCCTTCCGGGGGCAGGCCCGCGAGGCCATGCAGTTCTACCGGGATGTGTTCGGCGGCGAGTTGTCCATGAACACGTTCGCGGAGTTCGGACAGGCGGACGCGCCTTTCGCCGACCAGATCATGCACGCCATGCTCGTGACCACCGGCGGGCTCACCTTGATGGGCTCGGACATACCGCCCGGTATGGCCTTCTCAGAGGGGCAGCGGGTGACCCTGGCCATCAGCGGTGAGGACGAGGCAGAACTGCGCGGGTACTGGAACGGGCTGATCGACGGCGGGACCGTGATGACGCCGCTGGACGTGCAGATATGGGGGGATCTGTATGGGCAGTGCACCGACCGGTTCGGAGTGGTCTGGCTGGTGAACATCAGCGCCACCGGCGACTGAACGTTCCGCTTCGGCACCGGGCGTGGGTCTAGTCTGTGCGCCATGAGCGACCCCGCCGTGACACCAGCACCCGTCGGAGCCCTGGCCGAGCCCACCCGGCGAGTGCCGGGCATCTTCCTGGCCGGGATGGCGCTGGCCAACCTGGGCATAATGCTCG
>DAOMFH010000151.1:0-5471 GCA_035429705.1 Actinomycetota bacterium | reverse complement strand
GAGCACGTCGGATCGCGGCTGCACATCTGCCACGTATCCACGGCCGGCTCAGTGGAGATCCTGCGATGGGCCAAGAGCCGCGGAATCTCGGTCACCGCGGAGGTCACCCCCCACCACCTGTTGCTCACCGACGAACTGGCCACGACCTACGACCCGGTGTACAAGGTGAACCCCCCGCTGCGCGGTGCCGCCGACGTCGAGGCGGTCCGGCAGGCGCTGGCCGACGGGATCATCGACATCGTCGCCACTGATCATGCGCCGCACGCGGTGGAGGACAAGGAGTGCGAGTGGGCGGCCGCCTCGTTCGGCATGCTCGGACTGCAGACCGCACTGCCGGTGGTCAACGAGACCATGGTGCGCACCGGACTGCTGGACTGGGCGCAGGTGGCTGACCGGATGTCCGCGGCACCGGCGGCGATCGGGCGGGTCCCCACCCACGGCCGTCCGCTGGCCGTGGGGGAGCCCGCGAACCTCACCCTGTTCGACCCGGACGCGCAGTGGGAGGTCCGGCCGGCGGACATGGTCAGCCGCAGCCGCAACACGCCCTACGCCGGCAGGGTGCTGCACGGCAGGGTCGTGGGCACGTGGCTGCGGGGCCGAGCCACCGTGCGCGACGGCGTGATCGTGGAGGCCGATTCCGTCTCATGAGCATGCTGCTGGGAGCCGCGGCACAGGAGGTGACCGCGTGGCCGCAACGGCTGGCGCTCACCGCCGCGGTGCTGGCCGTGACACTGCTGGCGGTGTGGGGCATGTGGCGCAGTTGGCAGCGCCGGGCCGGTGAGGAACTGCCGATGCCGGCCGTTCCCGAGGGGTTCCAGGCGGATCTGGCGGTGCCGGGGCGCTATGTCGGCACCTCGCCGGCCGCGGACTGGATGGCCCGGGTGGTGGCAGGTGGGCTGGGTGCCCCGGGCAACGCGACCGCCGGTGTCGGACGCGCCGGTGTGCGCCTGGAACGGATCGGGGAACCCACGGTCTTCCTGCCTGCCGACAGCATCACAGACGTGCTGCTCGGCCGGGGCGTCGGCGGGCAGGTCGCGGAGAAGGACGGGCTGGTGCTGTGGTTCTGGCGGGCCGGCGACAAGCCGCTGCAGACCGGCTTCCGGCCGGACACGGCCACCGACGTGGTGCACCTGTACCAGGCCAGCCGTGAGTTGTTCGCCGGTGAGGAGAGCCGATGAGTTTCACGATCCCGATGCTCGATGAACCGGACAGCGACACCGGCGACCCCGCCCTGGTCGTGCTGGAGGACGGCACCTCGCTGCGCGGAGAAGCCTTCGGTGCGCGTGGCAGTGTCTTCGGGGAGGCGGTCTTCGCCACCGGCATGACCGGCTACCAGGAGACCCTCACCGACCCGTCCTACCACCGGCAGGTCATCGTGATGACCGCGCCGCACGTGGGCAACACGGGGATGAACCGGGAGGACCCCGAGTCCGGGCGGATCTGGGCTGCCGGGTTCGTTGTGCGCGACCTGAGCCCGGTGGCCAGCAACTGGCGGGCCGAGGCGACGCTGGCCACGGAACTGGCCGCCGGAGGGGTGGTCGGGGTGCGTGGCGTCGACACCCGCGCACTGACCCGGCACCTGCGCGAGCGCGGCGCGATGCGCGTGGGCCTGTTCAGCGGCGAGGCGCTCACCGACGCGGCCAGCATGCTCGACCAGGTCAAACAGTCCCCGGGCATGCTCGGCGCGGACCTGTCCGCCGAGGTCACGACCCCCGAGCCGTACACCGTGCCCGCCGAGGGTGCTGAACGTCTGCGCGTGGTCGCCGTGGACCTGGGCATCAAACGCATGACCCCGGCGCTGCTGGCCCGGCGCGGCATCACGGTGGAGGTGGTCCCGGCGACCTACTCGTACGAGCAGATCCGGGCACTGTCCCCGGACGGGCTGTTCCTGTCCAACGGCCCCGGCGACCCGGCCACCGCCGATCATGCGGTGGGGCTGGTTCAGGCGGCCCTGGCCGACCGGCTGCCCACGTTCGGCATCTGCTTCGGCAACCAGATCCTCGGCCGGGCACTGGGCTTCGGGACCTACAAACTCACCTACGGCCACCGGGGGATCAACCAGCCCGTGCAGGACCGCACGACCGGCAAGGTCGAGATCACCGCCCACAACCACGGTTTCGCGGTCGATGCACCGCTGGACCAGGAGGTGGTCACGGACTTCGGCCGGGTGCGGGTCAGCCACGTGTGCCTCAACGACGACGTGGTCGAGGGCCTGCAGTGCCTGGACGTGCCCGCTTTCAGCGTCCAGTACCACCCGGAGGCGGCGGCCGGCCCGCACGACTCCGCCTACCTGTTCGACAGATTCGCCGCGGCGATGGCGGGGGGTAACTGATGCCCAGGCGCACCGACATCTCCAGCGTGCTGGTGATCGGATCCGGGCCGATCGTGATCGGTCAGGCCTGCGAGTTCGACTACTCGGGCACCCAGGCCTGCCGGGTACTCAAGGCAGAAGGCTTGCGGGTGGTGCTGGTCAACAGCAACCCGGCCACGATCATGACCGATCCGGAGTTCGCCGACGCGACCTACATCGAGCCGATCACCCCGGACTTCGTCGAGAAGGTGATCGAGCAGGAACGTCCCGACGCACTGCTGCCCACGCTGGGCGGGCAGACCGCGCTGAACACCGCGGTCGCGCTGGCCGAGAACGGTGTGCTGGAACGCTACGGGGTCGAACTCATCGGTGCCGACATCGACGCGATCCAGCGCGGCGAGAACCGGGAACTGTTCAAGGAGATCGTCGAGCAGGTGGGCGCGGAGTCCGCCCGCTCGCAGGTGTGCCACACCCTCGACGAGTGCCTGGCGGCCGTCGGTGACCTCGGCTACCCGGTGGTGGTCCGGCCGTCGTTCACCATGGGCGGGGCCGGCTCCGGCATGGCCTACGACGAGGCCGACCTGCGCCGCATCGCCGGGTCCGGGCTGGCCGCCAGCCCCACCACCGAGGTCCTGCTGGAGGAGTCCATCCTCGGCTGGAAGGAGTTCGAGCTCGAACTGATGCGCGACCGCAACGACAACGTCGTGGTGGTCTGCTCCATCGAGAACGTCGACCCGCTCGGGGTGCACACCGGCGACTCGATCACCGTCGCGCCCGCGCTGACGCTGACCGACCGGGAGTACCAGCGCATGCGCGACGTCGGAATCGCCGTGATCCGCGAGGTGGGCGTCGACACCGGCGGCTGCAACATCCAGTTCGCGATCCACCCGGAGAACGGCCGGATCATCGTCATCGAGATGAACCCGCGGGTGTCGCGGTCCTCCGCGCTGGCGTCGAAGGCCACCGGGTTCCCGATCGCGAAGATCGCGGCCAAACTGGCCATCGGCTACACCCTCGACGAGATCCCCAACGACATCACCCGGCAGACCCCGGCCTCCTTCGAACCCACGCTGGACTACATCGTGGTCAAGGTCCCGCGGTTCGCGTTCGAGAAGTTCCCCGGTGCCGACGACACCCTGACCACGACGATGAAGAGCGTGGGGGAGGCCATGTCGCTGGGCCGCAACTTCGCCCAGGCCCTGCAGAAGGCGCTGCGCAGCGTGGAGCAACGGGGTTCGGAGTTCGCCTGGCCGGACCAGTCGCGTCCGCTGGCCGAACTGCTCGCCGAGGTGGGCCGCCCGCACGACGGCCGGCTGCAGAAGGTGCAGCAGGCGCTGTGGCTCGGGGCGAGCGTCGAGCAGCTCTACGAGATCACCGCGATCGACCCCTGGTTCCTGGAACAGATCGTGATGATCAACGCGATGGCCGACCGGGTGCGGGAAGCCGAGCGGATGTCGCCGAGCCTGCTGCGCCAGGCCAAACAGACCGGCTTCTCCGACGCCCAGATCGCCGCGCTGCGCGGCACCCGGGAGGACGTCATCCGCGGGGTGCGCCACGCGCTGGGCATCCGGCCGGTGTTCAAGACCGTCGACACCTGTGCCGCAGAGTTCCCCGCGTACACCCCGTACCACTACTCCAGCTATGACGCGCAGACCGAGGTCGAACCGCGGGAGCGGGAGGCGGTGATCATCCTCGGCTCCGGGCCCAACCGGATCGGGCAGGGCATCGAGTTCGACTACAGCTGCGTGCACGCCACCCTCACCCTGCGGGAGGCCGGCTACGAGGCGATCATGGTCAACTGCAACCCGGAGACCGTGTCCACCGACTACGACACCGCCAACCGCCTCTACTTCGAGCCGCTCACCCTGGAGGACGTGCTGGAGGTGATCGCCGCCGAGCAGGCCGTGGGCCCGCTGGCCGGGGTGATCTGCCAGCTCGGCGGGCAGACCCCGCTGGGCCTGGCCGCCCGGCTGAAGGCCGAGGGGGTGCCGCTGCTGGGCACCACCCCGGAGGCGATCCACCTGGCCGAGGAACGGGGTGCTTTCGGTCAGCTGCTGCACGACGCCGGGCTGCCGGTGCCCGAGCACGGCCTGGCCCGCAGCGCCGCCGAGGCCGAGCAGATCGCCGACCGGATCGGCTACCCGGTGCTGGTGCGGCCCTCGTACGTGCTGGGCGGGCGCGGCATGGAAATCGTCTACGACCGGTCCATGCTGGCCGACTACATAGAGCGGGCCACCCAGGCCAGCCCGGAGCATCCGGTGCTGGTCGACGAGTTCCTCGACGACGCCATCGAGATCGACGTGGACGCCCTGTACGACGGCACCGAGCTGTACCTCGGCGGGGTGATGGAGCACATCGAGGAGGCCGGAATCCACTCCGGTGACTCCGCCTGTGCGCTGCCGCCGATGACGCTCGGGCGCCACGAACTCGACCAGGTCCGCGCGAGCACCCTGGCCATCGCGCAGGGGGTGGGGGTGCGCGGGTTGCTGAACATCCAGTTCGCGATCGCGGGCGACCGGCTGTACGTGCTGGAGGCCAATCCGCGCGCCTCGCGCACCGTGCCGTTCGTGTCGAAGGCCACCGGTGTTCCGCTGGCCAAGGCCGCCGCCCGGATCGCGGTGGGCGAGACGATCGCGCAGCTGCGCGCGGAGGGGCTGCTGCCCAGAACCGGCGACGGTTCGCGACTGCCGGTCGGTGCGGCCATGGCGGTCAAGGAGGCCGTGATGCCGTTCGGCCGGTTCCACGGCGTGGACACCGTGCTCGGCCCCGAGATGCGCTCGACCGGCGAGGTGATGGGCATCGACGCCGACTTCGGCACGGCCTTCGCCAAGTCGCAGTCCGGCGCGTACGCCTCCGGGCTGCCGCTCAGCGGCCGGGCGATCATCACCGTGGCCAACCGCGACAAGCGTTCCATGATCTTCCCGGTCAAGCGGCTGGCCGATCTCGGGTTCGAGATCCTGGCGACCGAGGGAACCGCGGACGTGCTACGCCGCAACGGACTGAAAGCCACCGTGCTGCGCAAGAACGCGCAGGGGATCGGGCCGGCCGGCGAACCCACGACGGTCTCGAGCATCATGGCCGGCGACGTCGACCTGGTGGTCAACACCCCGGTCGGCGGGGGCGCCCGCACCGACGGCTACGACATCCGCACGGCCGCGGT
>DAOMFH010000150.1:0-5507 GCA_035429705.1 Actinomycetota bacterium | reverse complement strand
CTGCTGCAGCCCGGCAAGTGCGCGATCCTGCTGGGTTCGTCCGGGGTGGGCAAGTCGAGCCTGCTCAACACGCTGGCCGGCACGGACCTGCAGGCGGTGTACGCGGTGCGGGACTCCGACGGCAAGGGCCGGCACACCACGACTTCCCGCCGGCTGGTGGAACTGCCGTGGGGCGCCTACCTGGTGGACACCCCGGGCTTGCGCGAACTGCAGCTCTGGGGCGACGAGGACTCCCTGGCCGGCAGTTTCCCCGACGTCGCCGACCTCGCACGACGGTGCCGCTTCACCGACTGCGTCCACGAGGAGGAACCCGGGTGCGCGGTCCTGGCCGCGGTGGCCGGCGGGGAACTGCCGCAGGACCGGCTGGACAGCTGGCGGCGCCTGCGCCGCGAGCTCGCGTACCTGCAGCGCAGAACGGATGGTGCTGCCGCGCGCGCCGAGCGCCAGAAGTGGAAGGTCATCGCCAAGCGGCAGAGAGCGCTCAAGCGGGAACGGGGCAGGTGAGGCGGGGCCGAGGATTCCCGCGACGAACCCGGAAGCTCCCCCGGCCCAGCAGGCATCTGCGCCATCATGACTGCGGGAGGACACATGGAGTATCTGGTGGTCTGCGTGGTCGCACTGATCGCGTCCGGCCTGACCCTGTTCTCCGGATTCGGGCTCGGCACCCTGCTGCTGCCCGCCTTCGCGCTGTTCTTCCCGGTCCCCGTGGCGGTTGCCGCGACCGCAGTGGTTCACCTGGCGAACAACCTGTTCAAGGTCGGCCTGGTCGGGCGCGATGCCAACCGCAGAGTGGTCATCCGGTTCGGCGTGCCGGGCATGGTCGCCGCGATCGCCGGCGCCGCCCTGCTGTCCCGTTTCGCCAACCTGCCCGCGGTGTTCACCTACCAGTTGGGGACGTCCACTCACGAGGTGACGGCCGCCGACCTGGCCGTGGGTTCCCTGCTCGTCCTGTTCGCGGTGCTGGAGGTCGCGCCCGCCTTCCAGAGTCTGTCGTTCGGGCCGAGGTGGCTGCCGCTGGGCGGGGTGCTGTCGGGCTTCTTCGGCGGATTGACCGGCCTACAGGGCGCCCTGCGCTCGGCCTTCCTGGTCCGCGCCGGGCTGGGTCCGGCCGAGTACATCGGCACCGGCACCGTGTGCGCCGTCCTCGTGGACATCGCCCGATTGCTCGTCTACGGCTTCGCCGCCGCAGCCCTGAGCACGGTCGGCCGGAGCGGCTCGTGGGGGCTGGTGGCCGCGGCGGCGCTCGCGGCGTTCACCGGGGCCTACCTCGGCAAGCGGCTGATCGCCAAGACGACCATGCCCCTGGTGCAGCGGATCGTCGCGGCCGGCCTGGTGATCATTGGCACGGGGATGGCGACCGGCCTGCTGTAGTGCTCAGCCCTCGACGTCGCGGTGCTCGCGCGGCACTACCTCCACGAGCAGGTCGTCGATCTCACCGGCCGCGGTCACAACGAGCACTTCCCGCTCCCCGAGTTTGACCACCAGGACCCCACCGAGTACGAGCAGTCCGCCGAGCAGCTGGACCGGCCGCGGCTGCTGGTCCAGCAGGATCCAGGCGAAGCCCAGGCCGGCCGCGACCTCGGACAGGGCCACGAAGGAGGCCAGCCGGGAGCCGAGGTGACGGGCCGCCGCGATGCCGGTGACGTATGCCAGTGCGGCAGTCACCAGGCCGAGCAGGGCGACGGGCACCCACCAGGCAACCGTTCCGACGGCGAAGGTGACGGGGGTGGTCGACATGGTCACCGGCAGAACACCCAGGGCGGCGGTCACCCAGAAGAAGATCGCGGCGAACACCAGGCCGCCGGCGGCCAGGGTGATGGGCGGGATGCCGCTGCTGTTGTCCGCGGAGATCACGAAGTAGGCGGCTGCGCCGATCATGGCCCCCAGGGCGAACAGCACCCCCAGCACATCGATGCTGGCACCACCGAGCAGGTCCAGCAGCAGGATCAGCCCGACACCGGCCACCAGGGCGCCCACGAAGGTCAGCGGACCCGGACGCTGACCGCGCATCGCCCACATCCACAGCACGACCGCGACCGGGGCGGTGTACTCGATCAGCAGCGCCACCCCCACGTCCAGGCGGGACACGGACAAGAAGTAGAGCAATTGCGCACCGGCCACGGCCAGCAGTCCGTACAAGGCGATGGTGCGAGCATTGGTCAGCAGCAGCCGGGTCCGTCCGCGCACCGCGAGCAAGCCCGGTACGAGCAGGACCACCGCCGCGATCGTCACCCGCACCGCAACTGCGGCGGCCGGTGACCAGCCCGAGTCCATGAGGGCCCGCGCCAGCGAGCCGGACAGGGCGAAAGACGTGGCGGAGGTGAGCGCCAGGACGATCCCCGGCCCGGAGCCGGCAGCCACCCCCGAGTCCGTCTTGTCAGGTGCCACAGTGCTCATGAGTCCTGACACTATGCTGGTTTCCGGTAAGGTGTCAATGTGGTATTCACTCCTGACGTATGTGCGGCCCTGGGTGCGGCTGCGGAGATCACGAATACCGAGGACCCGGAGACCCTCGCATCCCTGGACGAACTGCGTGCGTTCTACCGCTCATGGGGGTACACCGGGTCACGCCCACGCACCAGCAACGATCTGGCTGCGGTGCGGGCGATCCGGCCGCGGTTGCGGTTGCTGCTGACTGCCGACCGGGACACGGCGGTGGGCATGGTCAACGAGATCCTCGCCGAGCAGCGGGCCCTGCCGCAGCTGGTCCGGCACGACGACCTCGACTGGCACATCCACGCCGTGTCCGAGGACCGGCCGATGCACGAGCGGATCCTGGTGGAGACCGCGATGGCGATGGTCGACCTCATCCGCGCCGATGAGCTGGACCGGCTGGGGGTATGCGCGGCCCGCGACTGCCGGGGGATCGTGGTGGACCTGTCGCGCAACCGGTCGCGCCGGTTCTGCAGCACCACCTGCGGGAATCGCGAGGCCCAGGCGGCGTACCGTTCCCGGCAGGCGAGATGAGTTTGGGAGGTTGACCGATGACTGAGCGCACGCAAGTACGTCGGCTGCCGGAGAAGGCAGTCACGGGCATCGCCGCCCTGCACGAGGTGCTGGACGCCGCGGTCGTGGCCCACATGGCGGTGGTGGAAGACGGCCAGCCGTTCGTGCTGCCGGTGGCGTGCGCGCGCGACGGCGACCGGTTGCTGCTGCACGGCTCCACCGGCAGCCGCCTGTTCCGCACCCTGGCCGCCGGCGCTCCCACGTGCGCCACGGTCACCCTGCTCGACGGCCTGCTCCTGGCCCGCAGCGCGTTCGAATCCTCGCTGCACTACCGCAGCGCGATGATCCTCGGGACGGCCACACCCCTGCAGGGCGACGAGCACCTGGAGGCGCTGCGGGTTCTGACCGAGCATCTGCTGCCCGGCCGCTGGGCACAACTGCGGCCCCCCACCCGCAAGGAACTGGCCGCCACCGCTGTACTCGCGCTGCCGTTGACCGAATGGTCGGTGAAGGTCAGTGACAGTCCCCCCGACGACGACCCGGCCGACCTCGGCGCACCGGTGTGGGCGGGGGCGGTACCGCTGCGGATGGTCCCCGGTTCCCCGGTGGCCGCACCGGACCTGGCCGACGGCATGGACGGCGCCGCGGACGTCGCGGCGATCACCGAGCGGGTCGGCCGGTGGGCACCACCTCCGCTCACCTGGTGACACGAGAGTGACAACCGGGCTGCGCAATCGGGGCGTGCAGACCGCCCTGTTCGCCGCCGTCCTGTTCGGTGCCGCCACCCCGCTGGCGAAGGCCCTGCTCGGGGACACCGACGCGTGGATGCTCGCGGCGCTGCTGTACCTGGGGTGCGGCCTCGGACTCGTCCTGCTGCGGCGCGTGACCCGGGCGGCACCAGTGCGTCCCACCCGCGCCGAACTCCCGTGGCTGGCCGGAGCCATCCTGGCCGGCGGGGTGATCGCACCGGTCCTGCTGATGCTCGGCCTGACGCACACCAGCGCCGCCAACGCCTCCCTGCTGTTGAACTTCGAGGGGGCCCTGACCGCCCTGATCGCGTGGGTCGTGTTCAAGGAGAACGTGGACGCCCGCGTCGGGCTGGGCATGCTGGCAATCGTGGCGGGCGCAATGGTGCTGTCATGGCCGGGCAGCACCACAGCGGTCGATGTGTGGCCCAGCCTGGCCATCATCGGCGCCTGTGCGGCCTGGGCGATCGACAACAACCTGACCCGCAGGATCTCCACCACGGACGCCACTTGGCTGGCCGCGACGAAGGGCTGGGCCGCCGGCACGGTGAACCTGGTGCTGGCCCTGGCACTCGGGTCCGCCCTACCCGCGCCGGTGTACATCGGCACTGCTGCCCTCCTGGGATTCGTGTCGTACGGCCTGAGCCTGGCGCTTTTCATCGTCGCGCTGCGCCACATCGGCACGGCCAGGACCGGGGCGTACTTCGGCGTCGCCCCGTTCGTGGGCGCGACCCTGGCCGTGGCGCTGGGGGCCCCGGTCACCGTCCAACTGCTCGCCGCCGGTGCGTTGATGGCGGTCGGCGTCTGGCTGCACGTCAGCGAGAAGCATGAGCACGGCCACACCCACCCGGCACTGGTCCACCGCCATACATCCGCCCACGACGACCAGCACCCCCACAGCCACCCGGCCGGCCTACCGCAGGGACCAGAGCACGAGCACCGGCACCCGCCGCTGACCCACGACCACCCGCACTACCCCGACATCCACCACCGCCATCGGCACTGAACCGACCCCGGCGGCCGTGTCGTTTGCCGGCGGGCAGGTGAACCTCGGTCGGACCTGTCCCGCGACTGTTGCGCCGTTGGGGGTCTTCCTTGATCAACATCTCCAACCACGCAACACTCGTGAACCAACCGACAACCGTGCACCCCGCGGCGAAAGGTGGCGGCCGGCTTTGCTGGCCTCGGCCGGGCGCCCGCACCCACCCAGGCAACCGACCCCGACGACACCCCCGTCGAAACGCGTCGGAAGCGCTGCGCGGAACAAACCACTTCTTCAGCCATCTGATCCCACACGCCAACGGCGATTCCCGGCATAGGCTCGGAGATGGAGGAGATGACCATGACTGTCAGCGACAACGGACCGGCCCCCAGCGTCTTCGACTTGGAGACGGCCACCACGACCAACGACACCTACCGCACGGTGGCCTGGACCGGCAAGTACCTGCAGGTCACCCTGATGTCCATCCCCGTCGGGGAGTCCGTGGGACTTGAGACCCACCCCGACACCGACCAGTTCCTGCGCCTGGACGCCGGCCAGGGACGGGTCGTGATGGGACCGACGAAGGATGAACTGACCTTCCAGCAGGATGTCGAGGACGGTTGGGTGATCCTCGTTCCCGCTGGCACCTGGCATGACGTGATCAACACCGGCGACGAGCCTATGCGCCTGTACGCCATCTACGCGCCGGTGCACCACGCCTCGGGCATCGTCCAAGCCACGGCCGCAGATGCCGAGCGCGACGAGGAGAGCGGCGCGGACGTGCCTCCCTCCTGGACGGTTCAGCCAGCTGGCGGCGCCCCCGACCAGCACGC
>DAOMFH010000149.1:0-5519 GCA_035429705.1 Actinomycetota bacterium | reverse complement strand
CCTGTGCCACCAGCCATCCGATGTGGGCCCACACGAACCCCTTGGTGACCGCCCACGCACCGGTGCCGTAGCGCCAGGGCGAGTGCGGGTCGTCGGCCTCGTCGGAGTTGGCGTGATGCTTTCGGTGCCCGGCGACCCAGGAGGTGACCGAGCCTTCCAGCGCCATCGAACCCGCGACACCCAGGGTCGTGGCGACCCATGGCTTGGCCTTGAACGAGGCGTGCGTGAAGTAGCGGTGGTAGCCGACGGTGATGCCCACGGCCGTGAATGTGTAGAACGCCACTGCGAGCGCGATGTCCAGCCAGGAGATCCAGTGGTTCCAGGCGACCGGGATCGCGGCGATCAGGGCGAGCAGTGGAAAGGCGATGATGGCGAGGACCACACTGCGGCTGGCCACAGTCGGTTCGGCCGGACGGGTGTATTGTTCGGCGGCCAGGGGCATTTAGCAACTCCCTACGTTTGCGTAAGTTTCCCTACCGTAACTTACGGGATCGTAGGTCGTCCAGGGGGTCGGGACTATCGGGTTCCACCTGGTGTTGGGGGGCCCGTTGGGCGGCAGTGGCTGTCGCGGTCGCTTCCGGGGCGGAGGCTCGGGGGAGCAATGGGCCTGCGAGTCTTTGTGATCCAGTGGCAGTGGCGGCCACGCGGGCGACCGGTCCGGCCCTGGAACACCGTTGCGGCCTCAACTCATCCGCAGCACCCCGCCGTCGATGGTCGTCAGGAGCAGCTCACCGTCCTGATCGATCCCGAACGAGGTGACCCCGTCCGCCTGCCCGATTCGCACCCGTTGCCCACCCCGGTACGCCCAGATGTGCCCGCTGACGAAGTCGCCGAACACGTACCAGCCCCGCAGGGATGGGATGGCGCGGCCCCGGTAGACGTAGCCACCGATCACGCTCCCGCCGGCTCCGCGGCCGTAGGACAGGATCGGAGCCGTCAGTCTGCGGCCCGCGCACGCGTTCCGGTTGTAGACGGCGCCGGCCTCTCGGCAGGACCACCCGAAATCCACCAACGGACCGTCCAGGGGCATCCGGTCCACCTCCTCGTAGCGGTCCTGCCCGACGTCGCCGATCCACAACTGTCCCGTGACGGGATCGATGCTGAACCGCCACGGATTGCGCAGACCCTTCGCGATGACCGGGGAGTTCCGGGGGTTGCCCTTAGGAATGCAGTACCGGCGCTGTCCGCAGGTCGGATCGATCCGCAGGATCTTGCCGCGCAGGTCCCGCAACCGGCCCGCCGCCCGGAAGGGGTCGCCGCCGCCACCGCCGTCCCCGGTCGAGATGTAGAGCAGGCCGCGGTGAAGGGCCAGTCCGCCCCCGTTGTGATTGCTGTACTGGGGGTGCTTGATCCGGATGATCCGGCGCTGTCCGGCCCCTTTCGTGAACCGCGAGACCCGCAGCGCACCCTTCTGGTCGGTGTACGCGGCGTAGAAACTCCTGGCGTCGATCCGCACCATCGAGAGCAACCCGCCCTCACCCTCGGCCGAAACGTGGACGCGGTCCCAAGTCCGCGGCTTGCCCACGCGTGGGATCTTCACCACCCGGCCAGGCTTCTCGGTCACGAACAGTGTCCCGTCGGCCGCCGAAACCACGCTTGTGGGCTGGTCCAGGCCAGTGACCACCGGGGTGAGGTCCACCGGACCGGGTGCGGCGATGGACAGGGCGAGCAGGGCAGCGGCGAGCATGTGGTCAGCCTAGGTGGCGGACGTCCGCTTGACCATCCCGTCAGGCCTGTGCGACGTGGCGATGCGCGTTGCGCCGCCACCACAGGAACGTGCCGACACCCAGGAACACCTGCGGCACCCAGGAACACGCCCGCCACACCAGGGTGGCGGCCAGGGCATCGTTCTGCTGCATGCCGAATCCGACCAGCAGTGCGGTGAGGGCGGCGTCGACGGTGCCCAGCCCGCCAGGTGTCAGCGGAATCATGGTTCCCAGCCGGGAGATGGCGAACGCGGCGAAGGCCTCGACCGTGGTCAGCGCGGCGGAGCGGCCGTCGGACACGGCGCGGATCGCCACGAGCAGGATCAGGAACTGGCCGAGGACCATGCCGAAGTTCGACGTGGTGATCCAGATCCAGTGCTTGGACACCACGCCGACGATCTGGGCGCGGAAGTCCACGACCTCCTGCACCAAGTCGTACTGCTTGTGGAACCGGTGCAGGAAGGGGTCGATGATCTTCTGCCCGATCCCACCGATCCGGCGCGCCAGTTCCTCGCTGCGCAGGATCAGCGCGAAGATCACCACTGCGGCGACGATGGATACCACGCCGACCACCGCCGCGGTCAGGTACTGCTGCGGGTCGTCGCCGGCGACAAACAGCAGCACTACGCCGAGCACCGGCAGGCCCAGCGTCATGAAGACGCTCCACACACTGGTGATGGCGATGCCGGTGGCCGCTGCCGCCGAACTCACCTTGTAGCCGGCGAGCATCGCGTACTGCACGCCGAGCCCCACCGCACCGCCGGCCGGCACGGCGTTGGAGATGGTGAACGAGGTCTGCCGGACCACGAAGGCCGGACGGTACTTCAGCCCGGGGATGGCCGCCATCAGCGGGAAGACGTAGACCCAGAGGTTGACGATGATGGCCGCGATGAGCGCCACCTTGTCGCCGGTGTTCATCGCCTCGACGGAGTCCCAGGCCTGGGAGTAGTTGCCCAGTTTCGGCAGGATGCCCGCGAAGACGATGACCAGCGTGACCAGTGTGATCGCGCCGGCGATGAGGCTCTTCTTCTTGTCCAGTTTCGGGATAGCCGGTTCGGCGGGGGCCGTGGCGTCTTCTGTCACCAGATCACCGTGCCATATCCAGATCCCAGGCCCTAACCGCCCCGACGATTCCCGCGAGGTTCGGCACGATCGTGACATCGTCACCCAGGGCCAGGGTGAGGTGCTTGGCGTTGCCTCCCCCCACGAACAGGTGGTCCCAGCAGAAGACCGGTCGCAGCCCGTCGACGGTCGCCGCGATGCGCTTCGACCACCGCTGCGGGCCGAGTCGTTTGAGTTCCGACTTGCCCATCCACAAGTCGTAGGTCCGGCCCTTGCGGACAGGTGCGTGCGACATCTCGAGGTGCGGCGCGAGTCGCCCGTCGTCGTACACGGCGCAGCCCAGACCGGTGCCGAGCGTGAAGACCACTTCGAGTCCTCGTCGCGAGATGACCGCGGCCCCCTGCACCTCGGCGTCGTTGAGCACGCGCACCGGCACCCCGAAGGCATCGGTGAGGACGGCGCTGGCGTCCCAGTTGCGCCAGGCCGCGTCGAGCACGGGGTCCTTGCGGGTGTACGGCCCGGCCACGTTCGGGTAGTGCGGGGTGACCACCACCACGCCGTGCCGGACCATGCCGGGCAGTCCGACCGTCACCCGGTCGAAGGCCGGCAGCCGGGCCGCGAGGTCCCGCAGCACCGCGACGAAGCGGTCCGGCGGCAGTGGGTAGGGCGTCTTCACCCGCACTCGTTCGGCGAGCAGTCGCCCGTCCCTGTCAAGCACCGAGCCCTTGATCCCCGAACCGCCGCAGTCGATGCCGAGCGTCCGCATGCGCCCAAGCCTGCCGGAATCCCGCCTCAGGTGCCTGGTGGGGGAGCGTCGTCGGCTGAGGCGAGCGGTGATGCGGGGGGTGATCCGGGCAGGCGCCACGCGTTGACGATCTTGGCCAGCGCCGTGACCAGGAACAACTGACCGATCACCGCTTCCAGGACGGCCACCGACTGTCCAGGGTTGGCGGCGGGGACCAGGTCGCCGTACCCGGTGGTCGTCAGCGTGATGAAACTGAAGAACAGGAAGTCGGCGTTGTCGCCGGGACCGTCCCCGCCGAAGAAGGCCGGGCTCGTCTGCCACAAGGAGATCGCCCGGTAGGTGAAGGCGAACATCATCCCGAGCATCACGTAGGCCGCCACGGCGCCCAGGACCGTACGCAGGTCCACCACAGTGCGCCGCACCAGGTGCCTCAAGATGACCAGGGGAGCAAGCAGGTACACCACAACACTGATCAGTGCGATCCAGCGCAGAGTGGCATGGCTTAGCTCGAGGACCAGGCCGAATACGGTGACTGCCAGGACGAGCGCTCCCATGGCCAGGCAGGCCACCCCGGCGATCCGCTGGGCGCGCCGTGACTCGGAAGCGGAGAACGTCAGCCACAGGGTGAGCAGTTGTACCAGCATCACGACAGTGATTCCCCCGGTCCCGCTGGAGGACACCGAGGTCACGTAACACACCCCGAGCAGCAGCAGCACGACCCCGTACCGATTCGTGGCCTGCTGACCGGTGAGCCACCGCCAGCTACGCATGGCGCCGCCGGACTGGGGCAGAGCCGTTCGTGGTGGCCATGGCCACACGGTGGCGGAGTCGGTCGGCGACGGCAAGCACCCACGCGGAGCGTGTCGGGTCCGGTCACGAACACGTCCCGATTCCGGATCCGGGCTGCGGGTGGCCCGACCGGAAGTACCCTGGATGCAAACGGAGGGAGTCCCCATGCGCCGCACCTTGCTGAGCGTTTCGCTGGTGGCCGGACTGGCCGCACCAATTGCCCTGGCCGTCCCGGCCCAAGCGGTCGGCCCGTTCCCCCGCAAGGCGGTCGAACAGGCCATCGAGAACCAGATCCCGAAGGTGCTCGGACACAAGGCCACCGTCAAGTGCCCCGCGCGCAACAAGTGGGTCAAGGGGGCCAAGTTCTACTGCACGGCCAAACCGGCCAACGGCGCCTCCTACCGCGTGAGAGTGACCCTGGGCAAGGCGAAGACCCACAGTTTCAAGTGGTTGACGGTCGGCTGAACTCAGTCCGGCCGCTGGGCGGATTCCGGCAGTACTGTCAGGCCCTGCCAGGGTGACCACCCCCTCAACCTTGTGCCCACCCTGGCGCGATCAGTCGGGACCGGGAAGCCGCCGGTAGCAGTCGCGCAACGAGTTGCAGCTCGCGGGTCATGCCAGACCCCCCCAAAAAACAGGGCACTTCCCTCGGGCGCCCACCAGCAAGCCGTGTCAATCCAGGCTGCCGCACGGGAATCTGCGGCACAACGAAACAGCACCCCGGCCGCCTGCGTGGCAACCGGGGTGCTGGCTCGCTGGACTCAGAAGGCGTCCTCGGACAACTCCATGATGTCGAGGTTGGTGCCCTCCACGGCGAGTCGCTCGCCGGCGAGCAGCGGCAGGCGGTTCTGGGCGAACCACTTGGCCGCGGCGATCTTCCCCTTGTAGAACTCTTGATCCCTGGCTGACGCGCCGGCTGCCAGGGCGGCCTCCGCCACCTCGGCCTGCCGCAGCAGCAGCCAGCCGATGATGAGGTCGCCGACCGCCATCAGCAGGCGGGTGGTGGTCAGCCCGACCTTGTAGATCTGCTGCACGTCCTTCTGGGAGGCCATCGCCCAACCGCCCAGGGCGCCGATGATGCCCTGCACGTCCTCCAGCGCCTTGCCCAGCAGGGCGCGCTCGGCGGCCAACTGGTCACCGTCGGAGGTGTTCTTGATGGTCTCGGTGATCTCGGCGGCCACCTTCGTGATGGCCTGGAACTGGTCGCGGACCATCTT
>DAOMFH010000148.1:3111-5555 GCA_035429705.1 Actinomycetota bacterium | reverse complement strand
GTCCCCTCGTGCACGCGCAGTCGGTTCTCCTCACCGATGTGCACCCAGCGCCCGAGGATCAACTGCCCGTACCCGCGCCGGGCATAGAGTTCCACGCGGCGGCCGATGAACACGAAGCCCTCGGTGATGATGTGCGGGTTGCGGACCTTCAGCCAGAAGAAGCGCCAGTAGCGCACGAGGTACCACGGTGACCAGGCGCGGTTGCGGACGATCCACCTCAGCGACGCCCAGGTGAGGAAACGCGCGTTGCGTGGATCCCGGCTCACGCCTTGGTTCCGGTCACGCTCACGTTGTAGAAGTACTGCGACGGCACGATCCTGCTCATCACCTTGGCGTCCAGCGCGGACAGCGCAAGCCAGGTCCCATAGGCGAAGTACGCCCATCGCCACCCGAGGGCGCCGGGCTTCACGGCCGCCTCCACGGTCCGCACCGGCCAGCCGAACCAGGAGGCCGTGAACTCCTCGGTCACCGTGCGGACATCGACCGCACCGGCCCGGGCACACAGCCTGCGCAACTCCGCAGGGTCGAAGGTGTGGACGTCGACCACCGCCTCGAGCATGGCGGCCCGGGAGGACTCGTCGAGTTCGGCCGCCGGACGGGCGTACTTGCCGCGCAGCAAGGGCAGGTGGGTGATCCGGCGCGCGGCCTGCCACGTGAGGTGCGACAACCGCCGCGCGACGAAGTCGCCCTTCTGCGTGGGTTCACCGGCGAAGACGAACCGGCCGCCGGGTTTGAGCACTCGCAGCACCTCGGACATGGCCTGATCGAGGTCGGGGATGTGGTGCAGCACCGCATGCCCGATGACCAGGTCGAACGAATCGTCGGGATAGGGCAGGGTCTCGGCGTCGGCGACCCGTCCCTCGAGGTCGAAGCCCAGGTGGGCGGCATTGCGCTTGGCGACGTCCACCATGCCCGGCGACAGGTCGGTGACGTGGCCCTCGTCCAGCACGCCGCCGAGCTTGAGGTTGAGCAGGAAGAAGCCGGTCCCGCAGCCCAACTCCAGCGCGGTGCCGTAGGGCCAGTCCTGCTCGCCGGCCACGTTGGCGAAGCGGTCGACGGCATAGGTGATGCAGCGCTGGTCGAACGAGATCGACCATTTGTCGTCGTAGTTGTCGGCCTCCCAGTCGTGGTAGAGGAGGTTGGCCAGTTTGGGATCGTCCCAGGCCTGCTGCAACTGCTCGGCGGTCGGCGGGGTCATGGCTTCAGCGTCCCTCGAAACGTGCTTGCCCGGGCCCGGATTCCAGGAAGCTGCCCATGCCGATGGCCCGGTCCTCGGTGGCGAAAAGCCCGGCGAACTGCGCCCGCTCGAACTCCAGCCCGCTGCGCAGGTCCACCTCGAGTCCGCGGTCGACCGCGGTCTTGGCCGCCCGCAGGGCCAGCGCCGGCCCGCCGACGTACGTTCGTGCCCAGGCCACCGCCTGCTCGAGCACATCGTCGGCCGGCACGATCCGGTCCACCAGCCCGATCCGCAGTGCCTCATCCGCCTTGACATGGCGACCGGAGAAGATCATCTCCTTGGCGCGCGCCGGACCGATCAGCCGGGGCAGCCGCTGGGTGCCGCCGGCTCCCGGGATGATGCCCAGCTGGATCTCGGGCAGGCCCATCTTCGCGGTGTCGGAACACACCCGGAAGTCGCAGCACAATGCCAGTTCCAGCCCACCGCCGAGGGCATAGCCGGTGATGGCCGCGATGGTCGGCTTGCCCACCTCGGTGACGGCGGTGAAGGCCGCCTGCAGGGCGGTTGAGCGCTCCACCATGGTGCGGTGGTCCCAGCCGGCCATCTCCTTGACGTCAGCCCCGGCCGCGAAGACCTTGGGGCCGCCGTGGATCACGAGGGCCGACACGTCCCGGCGCTGGTCGGCCTCCCGGGCCGCCTGCGCGAACTGCGTCTGTACCTCGATCGACAGCGCGTTCATGGGCGGGCGCTGCAGGGTCAGTACGGCCACGCCTTCGGTCACTTCCAGCGAGACGACCTGGCGTCCCGGTGCGTCTGCATCCACCACGTGAGCCTCCTTCAAGGTCAATGGCAGGCTAACCTCACTGGAGGAACCAGCAGTCGACCGGTCCACCGACAGGAGGAACATGCGCACGCCCGAGGGTCTGCCGCCGATGGGCCTCCGACCGGATCCGGAGCGCCCGGGCCGGGCGACGGTCAACTATTTCGCGCCGGCCGCGGAGCACGTCGCGATGGAACTGCTGGAGTCGGACACCCGCATAGACCTGACCGCTGGCCCCTACGGGCACTGGACCGCCGATCTGCCCGAACCCGCCCACGGGGCGACGTACGGATTCCGCGTCACCGGCCCCTGGGAGCCGCAGTTCGGGCTGCGGCTGAATCCGGCCAAACTGCTCATCGACCCGTACGCGCTGGCGATGACCGGTGAACTGAAGGTCCACGACGCGATCCACTCGTACCAGATGCACGACCCGGACATCCGCGACGA
>DAOMFH010000148.1:0-3011 GCA_035429705.1 Actinomycetota bacterium | reverse complement strand
AGGTCCACGACGCGATCCACTCGTACCAGATGCACGACCCGGACATCCGCGACGACACCGACTCGGCGCCCTACGTGCCCCACAGCGTCTACGTGCCGCCACTGGCGCCGACGCCGAACCGGCCGCCGCGCATCCCGTGGGACCGCACGGTCATCTACGAGACGCACGTGCGCGGCTTCACCAAACTGCATCCCGACGTGCCCGAGCACCTGCGCGGCACCTACGCGGGGCTGGCCCATCCACCTGTGGTCGACTACCTGGCCAGTCTGGGCATCACCAGCGTGGAGTTGTTGCCGGTCCACCACTTCGTCCCCGAACCCATGCTGCTCGGCGGGGGCCTGACCAACTACTGGGGCTACAACCCGATCGGGTTCTTCGCCCCGCACGCCGCCTACTCGGCCTCCGGTGAACGCGGAGAGCAGATCGCGGAGTTCCGGGACATGGTCGACACGTTGCACGCCGCCGGCCTCGAGGTACTAGTGGACGTGGTCTACAACCACACCGCCGAGGGCGACCACCTCGGTCCGACGCTGGGCTGGAAGGGTGCGGCCAACGCCGACACGTACTGGATGCTCGAGGGCGGGATGTACGACAACCCGACCGGCTGCGGCAACGCCATCCGGGCCGAGTCCCCGCGCATGGTGGAACTGATCCTGTCCTCGCTGCGCTACTGGGTCACCGACCTGCACGTCGACGGCTTCCGCTTCGACCTGGCCACGACCATGGCGCGAACCTCGGCGATGGTGACCACGTGGGCGCCGGTCCTCTCCGCGATGAGCGCCGACCCCGTCCTGTCCCAGGCGAAACTGATCGCCGAACCGTGGGACATGGGCATCGGCGGCTACCAGGCCGGGAATTACCCAGGACCGTGGGCGGAGTGGAACGACGTCTTCCGTGGCACGGTGCGCGACACCTGGCGGTCCATCGGTTCCCTGTCCGAACTCGGCGCCCGGCTCACGGGTTCGGCCGACCGGTTCGCGCACAACGGCCGTCGCCCCTACCACTCGGTCAACTTCATCACCGCCCACGACGGCTTCACGCTGGCCGACCTCGTGTCGTACAACGACAAGCACAACGAGGCCAACGGCGAGGACAATCTCGACGGCAGCAACGACAACCGCAGCTGGAACGGCGGCTTCGAGGGCCCGACCGATGATCCCGAGGTACTGGCCAACCGGCGGGCCCGGCAAAGGTCGCTGCTGGCCACCCTGCTGCTCAGTGCCGGTACCCCGATGCTGCTGTCCGGCGACGAGGCAGGCCGCACACAGCAGGGCAACAACAACGTGTACTGCCAGGACAATGAGTTGTCCTGGACCGACTGGAGCACGCTGGACCACGACCTCATCGAGTGGACCAAGATCCTGCTGCGCATCCGTGACCGCTACCCGGTGCTGCGCCCGGCCACCCATCCCTCCCCCGACGATCTGCACTGGTTCAACGAGGAGGGCACGGTGCTCACCGCCGAGCAGTGGAACGATCCGGGCGTCCGGGTGGTGCAGGCGATGTTCCGCGGGGACCCGTCGGTGCTGCTGTGCCTGAACACCGGCCCGGGGACCGTGACCATGACGTTCCCGGTGGCCGCCCGGGTGGTGCTCGCCAGTGAGGATCTGACGCTGACCGGCCGCGCCCCCTCGTCCGGGGTGAAGGTGCCGGGCTACTCGATCGTGGTCGCCGAGGTGCTGCCCGCGGAGTAGTGCTGCCGGCCGGCCGGCTCGCAGGATCAGGCCACGTGACCGACGCAGCGCGCCACAGCCGAATCCCAGCGACTACCGTCGGGATCGTGCATGACAAACCCATTGCTGGCTCTGGTGCCCCGTCGGGGGCCGCCGAGAAGTACTGGCGGACCCTGCCGTCCAACAACCTCACCCCGCCCGAGACGCTCAACGGACGCTTCACGGTGCTGGATGTCTGGCCCCGGGTCGAGGGTGGCCGACGACCGGTGAAGGCCGCCGTCGGGGAACTGGTGATGGTCAACTGCGTGGCCTTCCGCGAAGGACACGACAAGTTGGGCCTGGACCTGGTGGCCACTGACTCGCACGGGCGCAGCGTGCGCTCCCCCATGGTCGCCCGGGACAACGGCACCGACCTCTGGGACGGCAACTTCCGGCCCAACACAGAAGGCGAATGGTCGTTCAGCCTCGTCGCGTACAGCGACATCCTGGCCACCTGGCGGCACCGGGCGGAGGTGAAGGTTCCCGCCGGGGTGGACGTTGAACTCGAACTCGAAGAGGGTGCCCGCATCCTCAGCCGGGCCGAGGTCCCCGACCAGACCCTCATCACCAAGGCCATCGCCGGACTGCGAAACCAGGATCTGACCCCGGCCCAGCGACTGGCCGCCGGTATGGACGAGACGCTGTGGAAGATGCTGCACGAGCACCCCATCCGCGACCTGGAGTCGCCGTGCGGTCCCTGGCCGGTGTACGTGGACCGGCGCCGGGCGCTGTACGGATCCTGGTACGAGTTCTTCCCCCGCAGCGAGGGCGCCACCCTGGATCCGCCCCGCGGCGGCACGTTCGCCGACGCCACCGAACGGCTGCCGGCGGTCGCCGAGATGGGCTTCGACGTGGTCTACCTGCCACCCATCCACCCGGTCGGGACGGTCAACCGCAAGGGCCCGAACAACACCCTCGACCCAGGCCCCGGGGATCCCGGATCGCCGTGGGCGATCGGATCGGCCGACGGCGGGCACGACGCCGTGCACCCCGATCTGGGCACCATCGACGACTTCGACGCGTTCGTGAAGCGCACCCGGGACCTCGGCATGGAGGTCGCGCTGGACCTCGCACTGCAGGTGGCCCCCGACCATCCGTGGCCGAGCGCGGGCAAGCCCTGGTTCACCGTCCGCGCCGACGGCACGATCGCCTACGCCGAGAACCCGCCGAAGAAGTACCAGGACATCTACCCGATGTGGTTCGACGGCGATCCCGAGGGCCTCACCGACGAGGTGCTGCGGGTCATCCGGTACTGGATGGACCACGACGTGCGGATCTTCCGGGTGGACAACCCCCACA
>DAOMFH010000147.1:0-5580 GCA_035429705.1 Actinomycetota bacterium | reverse complement strand
CGTCCCGGAGGACGACTACGAGCAGTTGGACACCGTCAACGCGGCGGTGGCCTACCTGGTGGCTCGGTAGTCCGGGGTCGCGATTGTTGCGGCGTTGGGGGTTCTGTCAAGATCAAACCCGCAACCGTGCGCCAGTCGTGGCCGGAGTGGCAACGGCGCGACAGTCGTGGTTGGTGGCGTGGGCTTGCTCGCGGCCTGCGGGTTCACCGCCGCCAGATCAGTCCGTGGCCACGACGAACGCCACGGCGTAGTCCCCGTCGTGGGAGATGGACACCTGCCACTGGTGCAGTCCGAGGACGTCGGCCCGCTCGGCGGCTTGCCCCCGCAACCTGACCACCGGCTGTCCGCTTTCGGTGCGCAGCACCTCGATGTCGGTCAGTGGCACCCCGCCGATCCCCACCCCCAAGGTCTTGAGGACGGCCTCCTTGGCGGCCCACCGGCCCGCGAGGGATGCAGCGCGCCCGCCGCAGTCCTCGATCTCGGCGGAGGTGAGGGTGCGGCGCAGGAACGAGCTGTCCTGCCCGGCGTGCTTTTCCCAACGCGCGATCTGGACGATGTCCGTGCCGATCGCGTGCAAGGTCAGCGCACCAGCGAGGCGAAGACCCGGTCGAGTTTGGCGCGCAGATCCGCGGCCAGCGGCACGAGGTCCGCGGCGCCGGTCACC
This sequence comes from Actinomycetota bacterium, assembly GCA_035429705.1. Lineage (GTDB taxonomy): Bacteria > Actinomycetota > Actinomycetes > S36-B12 > UBA10799 > JADKAV01. The sequence continues at coordinate 4,916 of DAOMFH010000147.1, read as the reverse complement.
TCGGCGAGCATGTTGGGGTCGACGGTCTCGACCCGGACGCCTTCGGTCGTCTCGCGCACGACCACGTTGCAGGGCACCAGCGTGGCGATCTCGGTGGTGATCCCCATGGCCCGGTGGGCGAATCCCGGGTTACAGGCCCCCAGGATCAATGTCGGTGGGTAGTCCTCCCCGAGTTTGGCCTTCATGGTGGCCTGCATGTCGATCTCGGTGAGTACCCCGAAGCCTTCGTCGGCGAGTGCTGCCCGCGTCGCCGCGACGGCCTCCTCGAACGGCACGGTCATGGTCACGGTCGGTCCTCTGCTCATACCCCCCAGGCTAGTCGAGGTACTTTCGGCCCGTGTGGCGTTGGATCCTGGTCGCGTTCGTGCTGCCCCTCGGGGGCTGCGGTGGCCCACCGCCACCCGACGTTTCGGTGCTCGTCTACCAGACCCGCAGCGACACCCCGGTGCGACGCATCGAGATCCAGGTCCGCAACGACGGCGCCGAGGCAGTGACCGTGGACCGCGCGGAACTTCACTCGGACCGGTTGGCCGGGACGGCGGCCTGGGATGAACCGGTGCGGATCCCGCCGGGTGCCGCGATGGACCTCAAGGTGCAGCTCCCGGAGCCCACATGTACCGCAGGTCATGACGAGGTGTCGCTGACCGTCGACACGCAGACGCTCGTGGTCCCCGCCGCCGATCCGCTCGGGCAGTTCGACGCGTACATCGAACAGCGGTGCTTCGAGCAGGCGGTGGGCCGGACGGCGGTGCTGCGCATCGAGGCCGTCACCCGGGAGGGGATCGAGGTGTTCACCAGCCCGGGGGTGGCCACGATCGGGCAACTGGGCGACACGATCCTGTTCGCGCCGGCCGATCCGCAAGCGATCGCGGCGCCGCCGGGCGACCGGGCCCGCATCCGGACTGTGGTGTTGCGTCCCAACCGCTGCGACGCCCACGCCCTCGGGGAGGACAAGCAGGGCACCTACTTCGACGTCGAGGTGTCCCTTCCCGATGGGCGGTCGGGCACGTACCTCCTCGGCGTCGATCCGGGGATGCGTGCCCAGCTGCACGCACTGTACGCCCGGCTGTGCGGGTTGTCGTGAGCCTCGAAGCCGTCTTCGACCATCCGCGCGACCTGCCGGCGATGCTCGGCGTCCTGCGCAGGGGGGCCGGGGATCCCGCCTATCGGCAGGACGGACAAGACATCTGGATCGTGGGATGGAGCCCGGATGGTCCGGTGACGCAACGCCTCCGCAACCAGCCCGCGCAGGTCATGGTCTCGGTGTGGGGCGACGGTGCACACTGCGCAACCGAGCGGCTCGACGACCTGCTCGGCGGCAACGACGACCCCACCGGCTTCGTGCCCGAGCACCCCCTGGTCGACAGCCAGTGGCGGCGATACCGGCGGACCCTGCGGGTCCCGCGCAGCCTGCTGACCTGGCAGGTCGCGCTGGCGGCGGTCCTGGAGCAGCGGGTGACCGGCACCGAGGCCTACGGCGCCTGGCGGGGACTGCTGACCGAGCACGGCTCACCGGCGCCCGGGCCGGTGCCGGACTCGATGCGCGTGCCACCTGGCCCGCAGGAGGTGCTGCGGGTTCCGTCGTGGGACTGGCGGCGGTACGGCGTGGACCGGCAGCGGGTGCTCGCCATCCGGGAGGTGGCGCGGTCGCACCATTTGCTCACGCGGGCGGAGGGGCTGTCGCCGGCGCAGGGCCGGGAACTGCTGACGCGGATTCCAGGGGTGGGTCCGTGGACGGCCGCGGAGATCAGTGCGCGCGCTTTCGGGGACGCCGATGCGGTCAGTGTCGGGGACTACCATCTGGCCCGCAACGTCGTCTACGCGCTGACCGGACGGACCGACGGCACCGACGAGCAGATGCTCGACCGGCTGGCTGTCTACGCCGGCCATCGGCACCGCGCGGTGCGACTGATCGAGTTGTCCGGAGTCCGGCTGCCGCGGCGGGGGCCGCGCATGCGGCTGCCGGGGCCGCGGGGGTGACGGTTGAGCGGGGTTCAGCGCGAGTGGCGGTTGAAATCCGGCGGGCGCTTCTCGGCGAACGCCGCCGCGCCCTCGAGGCCTTCGGGAGAGGCGGTGAACAGGTCCAGCGCACTCAACGCGAGATTGCTCAGCCCCGCCTGGTGGTCGGTGTCGGCGTTGAACGACTGCTTCAGGAACCTGATCGCGGTCGGACTCTTCTCGGCGATCTCCGCAGCCCACGCCCGGGCCTCGGTCAGCAGCAAATCAGCGGGGACGACCTTGTTCACCAGGCCCATGGCCAGCGCCTCGTCCGCACCGTAGATCCGGCACCAGAACCACATCTCGCGGGCCTTCTTCTCACCGACCACGCGGGCCAGGTAGGCCGAGCCGAAACCGGCGTCGAAGGAACCGACCTTGGGGCCGGCCTGCCCGAAGCGGGCGGTGTCGCTGGCCAGCGAGACGTCGCACAGCACATGCAGCACGTGGCCGCCGCCCACGGCCGCCCCGTTGACCGCGGCGAGCACCGGTTTGGGGATGTCGCGGATCACCCGGTGCAGGGCCCCGATCTCGAACAAGCCGCTCTCGCTGGGCCCGTAGTCGCCAGTCTCGGCGCGCTGTTTGACGTCGCCGCCGGTGCAGAAGGCCTTCTCGCCGGCGCCGGTGAGGATCACCGCCCGCACCTGCCGGTCGGCCCACGCCAGCCGGAAGGCCTTGATGAGTTCCTCGACGGTCCGGGCCCGGAAGGCGTTGTATCGGTCGGGCCGGTTGATCGTGATGACCGCAGTGGATTCCTCCACGTCGTACAGGATGTCCTCGAACGCGGGCATGCCCACCACCTCTTTGCGTAGTTGGTAACCAGAATGCGGGTGCATCCGTTGTGGATGCGGCTCGGGGCGGCGTCCGGTATGCCCACCACACCCCGCCCGCTTGCTGATCCGCCACTCGTGCCGGGTGCCCGTGTAGGGGTTGTGGAGGTGGATGCGCACGCCACCGGCGAGGCCGGCGGCCGGTTTCCGTGCGCGGCGCTGTCCCCGGCCAGTGCCCGGATCGGGCTGCGGGATCGTGACCGGCGCGCGCTCCCACGTCTCGTACTCACCGGTGCGGTAGGCGGTGTCGGTCCCGGAGGTGGGCTTGTCCGCCACCGTGATCGCGTCGAGACCGCGATGCCGTCGATCCGACCGAGTCGCTCGGTGAGCACATGGGGCACGGGGTAGGAGGCTGCCAGCGCCTGGGTGCAGATGAATGTGACCCGGCGGCGACGGCTGGGGCGGAGGTCCTGACCGCGTGCGGAATGGCACAGCCGGTCCGGCCCCGGGCGTACCCTGGAAGCAGGGGTGAGGGTCATGCAGGAGCAGGGTTCTTCGCCGTGGTTCAAGCGCTCATGGGGCGCACTGGCCGCCACACTCTTGACCTTCCCGCTGGCCATGGTCGTCGGCGAGGGACTGTTGAGCGTGCTGGCCGACGACCTGGCCGATCCGCCGGTCAGTGCGGTGCTCATCGCCGGCGGGCTGGGGACGGCGGTGCTGCTGCTGGCCCCCGTGCTGTCCCTGATCTTCGGCCGTCGCGCTGTGCAAGACAGCGATCAGCGGGGGAAGGCGCCTGCGATCGTCTCCGCAGTGCTGATCATCGTGCTCCTGGGTCAGGCACTGCTGGGGCTGGTGGGCGCGGCCCTGTGACGAACGTCTCCCGTCAGCGGCGGCGTCGGCGGGAAGGATCCACCGCGCGAGTGGGTTGACCGAGGGGCCGCCCGCAGATCAGGAGCCCCATGTCAGAGAACACCGCCACCCCCGTGTCCGACCCGCGACGTTTCAAGGCGCTGTTCGTGATCGCCATCGCGCAGTTGATGATCGTGCTCGACGCGTCGATCGTGAACCTGGCCATCCCCAGTGCCCAGCGGGACCTGGGGATCGCCCCGCAGAGCATCCAGTGGGTGGTGACCGCATACACGCTGGCGTTCGGTGGGTTCCTGCTGCTCGGCGGGCGGATCGCCGACTTCACCGGGCGCAAGCGCACCTTCATCATCGGCCTGCTGGGGTTCGCCACGGCCAGCCTGCTCGGCGGGCTGGCGCTGAACAGCGGCCAGTTGTTCGCCGCCCGGGCGCTGCAGGGCGGGTTCGCGGCGCTGCTGGCGCCGTCGGCGCTGGCGTTGATCACCGTGACCTTCCATGACCCGAAGGAACGGGCCAAGGCCTTCGGGGTCTTCGGCGCGATCTCCGGCGGTGGGGCGGCCATCGGCCTGCTGCTCGGCGGCGTGCTCACCGAGTACCTGTCGTGGCGCTGGTGCCTGACCGTGAACACCCCGATCGCGATCGGCGCCGCGCTGCTGGCCGTCCGGTTCATCCGGGAGTCCAAGGCGCACGGCGACACCTCCTACGACATCCCCGGCGCGATCACCGTCACCGGAGGGCTGCTGGCGCTGGTCTACGGCTTCACGCAGGCCGCGCCGGCGGGCTACGACGACACCGCCCACTGGACCGACCCCGGCACGCTGGCGTGGTTCGCCCTGGCGGCCGTTCTGCTCACCTCGTTCGTGATCATCGAGAGTCGCTCGGCGCATCCCCTGCTGCCCCTGCGCGTGGTGCGCGACCGCAACCGCGCCGGCGTGTACATCTCGCTGCTCATGGTGGGGGCGGGGATGTTCGCGATGTTCCTGTTCCTGGGCCTGTTCCTGCAGACGATCCTCGGGTTCTCCCCGGTGCGCGCCGGGTTCGCGTTCCTGCCGTTCAGTGCGGGCATCATCGCCGGTGCCGGGGTCGCCTCCAACCTGCTGCCGCGGGTCGGGCCACGACCGCTCATGGTTCCCGGGCTGATAGCAGGGGCCGCCGGCATGCTCTGGCTGGCTCAGTTGCAGGCCGACTCCGACTACTGGACGCACGTCCTGCCGGCGATGCTGGTCATGAGTCTGGGCATGTCCTTCGTGTTCATCCCGACGGCCACCGTCGCCCTGCACGGGGTCG
>DAOMFH010000146.1:0-5598 GCA_035429705.1 Actinomycetota bacterium | reverse complement strand
AAATGCAGCATTCTTCGACCTCGACGGCACCCTGATCCCCGGCTCGGCCAACATCCCGCTGGCCAAGGCGGCCTTCCGGCGGGGGTTCATCAGTCCCGCCGACCTGATCAAGGACCTGCGCAACGGCGTGAGTTTCCTGCTCAAGGGCGCCACCGACGAGCGCTCGGAGCAGGTCCGCGATCGGATCCTGCGGGCGGTCCAGGGACATCCGGCCGAGCAGGTCGAGGCACTGGGCGACTTCTTCATCGACGACCTGGTCGGGTCGATCACCCCGGCCATGCGCAGTGTGCTCGACCAGCACGGCAAAGCCGGCGACGACCGGGTGGTGATCTCCGCGTCCCCCACCGAGATCGTCGCCCGGCTGGCCCACGTCGCCGGTCTGGAGGCGGGGGTCGGAACCACCGCCGAACGCGACGCGCACGGGATCTACACCGGCGAGCTGACCGGACCGTTCTGCTACAAGCAGGGCAAGGTCGAGGTGATGCGCGAACTTGCCGCCGACCGCGGCTACGACCTCGCCGAATGCCACGCCTACTCCGACTCGGCCAGCGACCTGCCGATGCTCGAGGCGGTGGGGCATCCGGTGGCCGTGAACCCGGAGCCGGAGTTGCGGGAACTGGCCGTCACGCGCGGCTGGCCAATCGTGGAGACCTCCTCGGTCCCCCGCGTGAAACTCTCATCGGCCCGGGGCGTGGCCCGTATGGTCACGAACCTCGTCAAGGCTGCGGGCCGCAGGGCACTGCCCGCCTGACGCACCGCGCCGGGCGCCACACCGCGCTGGTGCCGTCAGGCCGCCCCGGACGTGTTGTAGTCCGGCAGTTCAGGGACGTCGCGTCGCGCGGCCGGCAGCGAATCGTCGGCCATCTTCTCCAGCAGCGTCGCGGTGACCGCGCGGGTGAACTCCGAGGACGCGCGTGTGATCCCCTTGGACTCGCTCGGCCCGGACAGTGACCGGGTCCAGCTCATCGTGCCCGTGGCGAAGACACTGGCTCCCGACGAGACGCTGTAGTAGCCCATCGTCGACCAGGTCTGCTTGCCCCGGCACTCGACCGGAGACAGCGTCGGCACCTCGATGTCGTGCGGTGTCTGATGCCCCGGGTAGTAGCGGTCAGACTCCACCCCGATCAATCCTGGGAACGAGGAGCCGGCCTTCACCCCGGTGCCCTCGAACAGCACGAAGTCCGGTTCCCGGACCACCAGCGGACCGCTGACCGGGAACGCGTCGTACAGGAGCCCGACGATGGCCGACTCCGGCTTGCCCTGTTCGCGCCAGCGGATGTTCCGCGGCTGGATGGCCGGGTCCTTGGCGCAATACACGTCGTCGCCGCGCAGGCTCACCCGCCAGTACCCGGCGTTGGCGCCCAGGAAGGCGAGGTCGGTCCCCGCATCGCGCGCGGTGATCAGCGCCTCCCGATAGGACTGCGGCCAGTACTCGTCGTGGCCGGTGGAGACCACCGCCCTGGCCCCCTTCAGCAGCCCGGGGTCGCGGGCGATGTCCGCGTTGGTGAACCACACATGCTCGATGCCGACCTCGTCGGCGAGGCGGGCCACGGGAACGTCGAAGCCCATGGCGATCGGGGCGCCCCACAGTCCGTGGTCGTACGGGCGGTCGTAGGACACCGCGTAGGACCGGCCCGCGAACGAACCGCCGGCATCCCGGTAGAGGCTGCGCCCGCCCCAGACGTTGTAGGCCTGCCAGGTCATGCTCGCGGCGAGGATCGCCACCTTGCCCTCGGCAGATGCCGGGCGCACCACGAACGGGATGTTCGTCCCGCCGTCGGCGGTGCGCACAACGACCGTGTAGAGCCCGGAGATCCACCCCGTGGTGTCGATCTCGGCGACCACCGGCCAGCCGGCCGAGACCGCCCGGGTCACCGGATCCACCGACCGTTCCGGGAACACCCGCTTGGGCCCGCTGGCCTCGGCCACCTTCGTCCCGCCCTTGCCGCGGAAGTACCCGATCCGGTACACGCAGGCCCGCCACGGACCCGCCGCGGAGATCCGCAGCTGCAGCGGCTCGCCGGCAAGCACGGAGTCGTTGGCATAGGCCGACAGGAGTGCCGCCGGCGCCACCTTGTCCGCCCGCCAACGCCCGGTCGGTGTGTTGCCGGCGGAAGGCTCGGCCGAAGGGGTAAGTGCCTGCGGGGGAACCGTGCCGGTCTGCGCCTGCTCGGGGGCGCACGCGGCGGTGAGGGCCGCAGCCCCCGCGGCCAGCACGTGCCTTCTGGACGGATTCACCCGCAAATGGTTGCATGCACCTTCGACATGACCGGTCGATGGGAGGCACAATCACGCCATGGAACACAAGGCCGTCATCTCGTCGACCACTGTGCAGTCTGTACAGCAACTGCTCAGCGAGCACGCGTTTCTCGAGGCGTTCGCCAAGGAGGTAGGGGTGACCGCCGGCGACATCGACATCACCCACGAGTCCGATGGGATTCAGGCCTCGATGCCGTGGGCGTTCCGGACCGACAAGGCCGGCATCCCGTCACTGGCCCAGAAGTTCCTGCCGCGGGAGGTGGAACTCGTCTGGTGGCAGCAGTGGCAGAACACGCAGCCCGACGGGGACATCCGGGTGGAGTTGCACGGCCGCCCGGCAGCGACCTGCACGGGCCGGGCGCGACTGTCGCAGCGCGGGGACGACGTCGACTATCTGGTCGTGACCGAAACCCGGACTTCCGGCGTGCCCTGGCCCCTCGGAGGCAAGATCGAGTCGATGATCAACAGCGATCTCGTGGGCTGGATCCTCTCGGTGCAGGCGCGGGTGGCCAACCGGGGGATCTGAATACGGGCCAACCCCGGGCTCTCCGGGACCACCCGTTCGGCCCCACGACGGGATAAAACCCCTGATCGGCCGGTAGGTTCTCATGTACGAGCAGTGGGAGGCCCGCCATGAACGTCGCACCCATCGACCTGGCCATCATCGCCTTGTACTTCCTGAGCATGATCGGCATCGGCGTCTACTCGATGCGGATGACCAAGAGCCGTGAGGACTATCTGGTCGCCGGACGTAGGCTCGGATTCCCGATGTTCTTCGGCTGTATGGCCGCACTCGCCGTCGGTGGCGCGGTGACCGTCGGCGGCACCGGCAAGGGCTACAGCACCGGGATCGCCGGCCTGTGGGTGGGCGGCTCGCTGGGCATGGGATTGATCCTGCTCGGCATGCTGGTCTCCTCGAAGTTGAACCGGATGCGGGCGCTGTCCATCAACGAGGTCATCGAACGCAACTACGGCGCAACCGCGCGGGGGTTCGGTGCCGTGCTGACGATCATCTACACGATCGCCCTGACGGTGGTCCAGGTAGTCGCGATGGGTTCGATCCTGGCCGGCATCTTCGACATGGACACCGCGCTGGCCATGGCCCTGTCAGGTGCGGTGGTGGTGTTCTACACGTTCCTGGGCGGCATGTGGTCGGTGACTTTGACCGATCTGGTGCAGTTCATCATCAAGACCCTGGGCGTGATGATCCTGGTCCCCATCTTCGTGCTGTCAGACCCCCGCATCGGCGGCATCTCGGGCCTGGTCGACAAGCTACCTGAGTCACACCTGAACTTCTTCGCGTTCGGCTTCGAGGGCAGCCTCTACTGGGTGCTGCTGTACGTCCCGGGCCTGGTCATCGGGCAGGACATCTGGCAGCGGGTGTTCACCGCGCGCGACGACCGGATCGCGAAACGTGGCACCCTGTCCGCGGGCTTCTACTCCATCGTGTACGCGCTCGGCGGCGTGATGCTGGGCATGGCCGTACTGGCCGTGGGTATCGAACTGGACAACCCGTCGCTGGCCTTCGAGGCCGGGGTCACGGAGTTCCTGCCCGTCGGTGTGGCGGGTCTGCTGCTGGCCGCCGCCCTGGCCGCGTCCATGTCGGTGGCCTCCGGAACGATCCTGGCCTGCTCGACGGTGGTCTACAACGACATCTACCTGCGCTTCGGCAAGGGGATCCGGACCGTATCGGCTGCGGAGACCGGTGCTCAAGACGAACACGGCGAGGCCACGACGCACCAGGACGTGTGGATCAACCGGGGCATCGCGCTGGGGATCGGGATATTCACCATCGCGCTCGCAGTCGTGATCCAGGACATCTTCAAGGCCCTCGACCTGGCCTACGGCTTCCTGTCCGGTTGTGTCTTCATCCCGGTGATCGCCTCGTTCATCCTCAAGAAGATCAGCCCCCGGGCCGGGCTGTACACACTGGCCGTCTCGGCACTGGTCGTGGCCGGCACCATGACCTACGGAGAGGTGACCGACCAGCCGTCGTTCGCAATCGGTGGCAACTGGCCGATCACGTTCGGCATCATCGCCGGGCTGATCACCTACACGACCGTCCAGTTGCTCGACCCGAACAAGATCGAGCCCAACCTGGAGATGACCGACGAGCCTGTGGCCGCCTAGGAGTACCGATGTCGACCTTCGCCCGCCGCGAGGCGGAGTTCCGGCCGTCGCCTGTGCGCGCCGTGTTCGAAATGGCGATGAGTCCCGAGTACGCATCACTGGCCGGCGGCAATCCGGACACCAGTCTGCTGCCGCACGAGCGGATCGCCGACCTGGCCGCCGGACTGCTGCGAGACCGTGGCACGGAGATCCTGCAGTACGGATCCGGCGCGGGCATCACCGCCCTGCCGGCGACCATCTCCACCCTGATGGACCGGGTGGGGGCGGCCGGCGTCGACGAGCGCAACGTGCTGATCACAACCGGGTCGCAGATGGGCATCGACCTGGTCACCAAGCTCTACTGCAACCAGGGTGACGTGGTGATCGCCGAGGGCCCCACCTACGTGGGTGCGCTCGGAGTCTTCGGCAGCTACGAGGTCGACCTTCGGCAGGTGCCCACCGACGACGACGGGGTGGACCCGGAGGGCGTCGCCGAGGCGATCGACGCCGCCCGGGCGCAGGGCCGCCGGGTCGGCTACGTGTACGTCATCCCGCACCACCAGAACCCCAGCGGGGTCACCTTGAGCCAGGACCGCCGCCGCCGCCTGGTCGACGTCTGCGCCAGCCGAGACGTAATGATCGCCGAGGACGACCCGTACGCCTTCGTCGGCTTCCCCGGGGTCGACCCGCTGCCGTCGCTGTACTCCATGAACCCCGACGGGGTGATCTACCTGGGCAGTTTCAGCAAACTGTTCGCACCGGGGCTGCGGGTGGGGTGGATGGCCGCCCCCGAGCCGGTGCGGGCCCGGTTGCAGATCGCCGCGGAGGCCGTCTCGATCCACCCGGCGGTGCTCGCACAGGAACTGGCCAACGCCTACGTGTCCGGCCCGGACTGGGAACCCACCCTCGACCGGCTGCGCGAGCTCTACCACTCCCGCTGCCACACACTGCTTTCAGCGCTGGCGGCCGAACTGCCCGAGGGCGTGCGCTGGACCAAACCATCCGGCGGGTTCTTCACCTGGCTGACCCTGCCCGGGCTGCCCGCCGACACCGACCTGCTCGCCGTCGCGATCGAACACCGCCTGGTCCTCGTCCCCGGTGACGCCTGTTGGGTCGACCCGCCGGCCACCCGATATGTGCGGCTCGCCTACTCCAACGGCAGCCCGGAGCAGTTGCACGAGGGGGCACGCCGGTTGGGTGTGATGTTGCGTTCACTGGGAATGGGCTGAC
>DAOMFH010000145.1:4459-5600 GCA_035429705.1 Actinomycetota bacterium | reverse complement strand
CACGAGCCTGGGAGGGCACATGAAGGTAGAGGTCGAGCGGCGCGGACACGTGCTGCTGATCGGGATCAACCGGCCGGACAAGCGCAACGCCTTCGATCTGGAACTGATCGATCAGTTCGGCGCGGCGTACGAGCAACTGGGCACCGACCCCGAACTGCGGGTGGGGGTCGTGCACGCCTTCGGCGACCACTTCAGTGCGGGCCTGGACCTGGCGCAGGTGGGGCCGGCCGTCGCGCAGAAGGGGCCGGGGGCGCTGGGTGGGGAGTACCAGTTCGACCCGTTCGGGATGTGGGCGCCGCCGGTGCCGAAACCGGTCGTGATGGCGGTGCAGGGGATCGCCTACACGCTGAGCATCGAACTGGCGCTGGCCAGCGACATCGTGATCGCCGCCGACGACGTCCGCTTCCGGCAGTTGGAGATCGGCCGGGGCATCCTGCCGTTCGGCGGGGCGACGCTGCGGGCGGCCAGCCAGTTGGGCTGGGGCAATGCCATGCGTTTCCTGCTGACCGCCGACGAGTTCGGGGCCGATGAGGCCTACCGGATCGGCCTGGTCCAGGAGGTGGTCAGTCCCGGCGAGCAGTTGGACAGGGCACTGGCCATCGCGCAGACGATCGCCGCGCAGGCGCCGCTGGGGGTGCAGGAGACGCTGGCCAATGCCCGGATCGCGCGCGACCTCGGGGAGCAGGCCGCTCGCGAACACCTCAAGGAGGTGCTGCCGCAGATCATGGCGTCACAGGATGCCATGGAGGGGGTGCGCAGCTTCCTGGAGCGGCGCCCCGCGCAGTTCACCGGGAAGTGACGGGCCGGCTGATCTACCGGCGCAGCCGCCGGCGGCCCCAGCGGTCCGCCGAGTAACTCAGCGCCTCGTCGAGACCCAGCTGGCGGGTGGAGTTGCCCACCCGCACCCACATCTGCACGGGTTGGCCCTTGGCCGGGGCGAGGAAGACCGGCCGGCTGGCCGGCAGCACCCGCACGTGGCAGATCGGCTGGCCGTCGAGCTGCGGGAATGACACCTCGCAGGCCGCGGTCGCCGGCGCACCGAGGGTTTTGGTCAGATGGTCGCGCAGCCAGAGCTCGTAGCGGTCCAGATCCGGCGACTTCATGAACTTCAGGTCGTCGCCGAGGCCGAGGGCCTGCCCGT
>DAOMFH010000145.1:1836-4359 GCA_035429705.1 Actinomycetota bacterium | reverse complement strand
CCAGTGCGCCGAGGGCCGCGCCGAAGATGCCCGACAGCGCCGCCTCCGCCCAGCCGAGACGCACCCGCACGCCCATCAGCGCGCGCATTCCCAGGCCCAGGGCAGCCCCGAAGAACAGCGCGAGCAGAAGTGCGTAGGGCAGCGACATAGCCAGACCAACGTATCGTGCAGGCATGGTCACCTCGCGCCGTGTCACACTCGCCAATCGTCCGCAGGGTCAGGTCCGGACCTCGGACTTCGCCTTCGACGAGGCGGAACTCCCGCCGCTGCAGGACGGGCAGTTCCGGCTGGAGGTCGAGTACCTGTCCATCGACCCGACCATCCGCGGCTGGATGGCCTACGACACCTACCTGCCGAAGATCCGGATCGGCGAGGTGATCCGCAGTGCGGGTGCCGGCGAGGTGGTCGAGTCGCGCAATCCTGGCTTCACTGTCGGCACCCGGGTGTTCGGGATGCCCGGATGGCAGACCCGCGCGGTGCTGACCGGCGGGGTGCCGATCCCGCCCGGGGTCACCTACGAGCAGGCGTTGAGCGTGTTCGGGGTCACCGGCCTGACCGCGTACGTGGGGCTGACGGACATCGGCAAACCGCAGCCGGGGGAGACGGTGGTGGTGTCGGGTGCGGCCGGCGGGGTCGGATCGATCGCCGGGCAGATCGCCAAGATTCAAGGTGCCCGGGTGGTGGGCATCGCCGGTTCGCCGCAGAAGTGCCAGTGGGTGGTCGACGACCTCGGTTTCGACGACTGCATCGACTACAAGGCGGAGGGTGTGCGGGCCGGGCTGCGCCGAACCTGCCCGGACGGCATCGACGTGTACTTCGACAATGTCGGCGGCGAGACGCTCAATGAGGTGCTGGGCCGGATCAACGACCACGCCCGCATCATCTTGTGCGGGGCGATCTCGCAGTACGACCGCGAAACCCCTTCGCCGGGACCGGCGAACATCATCAACGCGATCTCCCGCCGGGCGTTGCTGCAGGGGTTCATCGTGCTCGACCACATGAACCGGGCGCCGGAGGCGTCCGCGGCCATGGGCCGCTGGCTGGCGGAGGGCAGACTGCAGGTGCGCAACCACATCCGGGAGGGCCTGGATTCGGCGCCGAGCGCGCTGCTGGATCTGTTCACCGGCGCGAACCTGGGGAAGGTGCTGGTCCGCTTGTAGCCCTAAAGTGCCAGACATGACCGAACCGGAGGCTGGCAAGGCCAGCGCGAGCATCGAGATCAAGGCCACTGCCGACGCTGTCTACGACCTGGTGTCGGACGTGCGGCGTATGGGGGAGTGGTCGCCCGAGGCGACCGGCGCGGTGGGCGCCTCCGAGCAGGCCACGGCCGGTGACCACTTCTGGGGGCTGAACCGCAAGGGCATCTGGCGGTGGTTCACCCGCTGCACCGTGCGGGAGGCCCAGCGCGGCCGGCGGTTCGTGTTCGACGTCGATCTCCCGCCGATGCCGATCTCCCGGTGGATCTACGAGTTCGAACCCACCGACGAGGGATGCCGGGTTACGGAGACCTGGCAGGACCGGCGCAAGGGCCAGGTTTCGGCACCGATCAAGAAGATCGGCGGGCTGCTGATCCCCGGACCCCGCACGCCGCACAACCAGCGCAACATCGAGACGACCCTGCAGCGGCTCAAGGCCGCCGCCGAGAGCTGAGGAGCCCGTCATGGCGATGGCCAAGCAGACCCTTGACCAACTGAAGATCGAGCCGGGCGAGAGGTTCCGGATCGCCGACCACGACGCGGACTGGCTGCCGCACGAGGTGCGCGACCTGAGCAAAGACGACCGCAAGCGACGTGCGGAGCAGATGCTGGAGGAGAACCGCGCCGAACTCGCCGAGGCGCAGGAACTGCTCTACGCCGACGGCCGCCACGCGGTGCTGATCGTGTTCCAGGCGATGGACGCCGCGGGTAAGGACGGCACGATCCGGCACGTCATGTCGGGGGTGAACCCGCAGGGCTGCGCGGTGTCCTCGTTCAAGGTTCCCAGCGCGACGGAGTGGTCGCACAACTACCTGTGGCGGTACTCCAACACACTGCCCGCGCGCGGCATGATCGGCATCTTCAACCGCTCGTACTACGAGGAGGTGCTGGTGGTGAAGGTGCACCCGCAGCTGCTTGACAGCGCCGACCTGCCGCCCAGTGCGCGGCACAAGCACATCTGGCAACACCGCTACGAGGACATCAACAACTTCGAGCAGCATCTCGCGCGCAACGGCACCACGATCCTGAAGTTCTTCCTCAACGTGTCCAAGGCCGAGCAGCGTGCCCGCTTCCTGGATCGCCTGGAGCACCCGGAGAAGAACTGGAAGTTCAGCCACGGCGACATCGTGGAGCGCGGCTACTGGGACGACTACATGGCGGCTTTCGAGGATGCGATCAACGCCACCAGCACCCCGTGGGCACCCTGGTACGTGATCCCCGCGGACCGCAAGTGGGCGATGCGCGCGGCGGTGTCGGACATCATCACGACCACGATCAAGGGTCTCGACCTCGAGTACCCCACGCTCCCGGCCGACGAGGTCGCGCG
>DAOMFH010000145.1:0-1736 GCA_035429705.1 Actinomycetota bacterium | reverse complement strand
TTGAGCAATTGGCCGACCGGGCAGCAGTGCACGCCGCCCTCGGGGACCAGATGCGCCTCGCGGTGGCAGAGGCCCTGATCCAGTCCGACCGGACGCCCGCGTGGCTCAGCCGGGAGCTGGACGTGCCGTCCAACCTCATGGCGCACCACGTCAATGTGCTGGTCACAGCCGGGGTGGTCAGCCGCTCGGTGTCCGAGGCGGATCGTCGCCGGAGGTACCTGTCGCTGACCGCGGTGGGCCACGGTGCTTTGGGTGCGTCTCCGGTCCTCGCGCAACGGGTCCTGTTCGTCTGCACCCACAACTCGGCGCGCTCGCAGTTCGCACAGGCCCTGTGGCGTGACCGCAGCGACGTGCCGGTCGCCTCGGCAGGCACCGATCCGGCCGCCAGGGTCCACCCGATGGCGATCCGGGTGGCCCGGCGCAACCGACTGCCGCTCGACGGCGCCGAACCGGCGGCGCTGCGGCCGGACATGACCGACGCTGCCTTGGTGGTCTCCGTGTGCGACAACGCCGATGAGGAACTCTCCGCGCGGGCGCACCTGCACTGGTCGGTGGCCGATCCCGCACGGACCGGACGCCGGGCCGACTTCGAGGCCGCGTTCCGGATGATCGCGCAGCGGGTGGACCTGCTGGCCGAGGCTGTGGCCGCGGCGTGATCGCGGTACTGCGGAGGATGGCGGCGGAGGCCATGGGCACCGGGGTGCTGGTCGCCGCCGTGGTGGGGTCCGGGATCATGGCCTCCGAACTCACGGCTGACGTGGGCCTGCAACTGCTCGTCAACGCCCTGGCCACGGTGGCCGCTCTCGGCGTGCTGATCTGGACGCTCGGGCCCGTCTCCGGTGCCCACTTCAACCCCGCCGTCACCCTGGTCGCAGCGGCCCGCCGGGAGATCGTGCCCCGGGAAGCCGCCGGCTACGTCGTGGCCCAGATCGGTGGGGCGTTGCTCGGTGTGGCGCTGGCGAACCTCATGTTCGCCCTGCCCGCCTGGCAGGAGTCGTCCCATACCCGCGTCGAGGCCGGCACACTGCTCGGTGAAGTGGTCGCCACCGGCGGCCTGCTCGCCCTGATCGGCGCCGTCACCCGCACCGGCAAAGGTCACCTGGGCCCGGTGCTCGTGCCGGCCTGGATCGGCGCGGCCTACTTCTTCACGGCATCCACCTCCTTCGCCAATCCGGCGGTGACGATCGGACGGGCGTTCAGCGACACGTTCGCCGGGATCGCACCGGCCTCCGTGCCACCGTTCATCGCGGCGCAACTGGTCGGCGCGGCGGCCGGGGCGCTGCTCACCGAGTTCTTCTACCCACGGCCCGGGGTCATCCCGGAACCGCTGGACCTGCCCGAACCCGTTCACCAACCGGAAGGCAACCGATGACCGACAAACCCAGCGTCCTGTTCGTGTGCGTGCACAACGCCGGCCGCTCGCAGATGGCCGCGGCGTATCTGAGCCACCTGGGCAGGGGGCGCATCGAGGTGCGCTCGGCAGGTTCCGCGCCGGCCGACCAGGTCAACCCGGCCGCTGTGGCGGCGATGGCCGAGGAGGGTATCGACATGAGTGCCGAGGTGCCCAAGATCCTCACCAGCGACGCGGTGCTGGCCAGTGACGTCGTGATCACGATGGGCTGCGGCGACACCTGCCCGATCTATCCCGGCAAGCGTTACGAGGACTGGGTGCTCGACGACCCGGCCGGGCAGGGTGTTGACGCCGTGCGGCCGATCCGCGACGAGATCCGCCGGCG
>DAOMFH010000144.1:0-5639 GCA_035429705.1 Actinomycetota bacterium | reverse complement strand
CCCGAAAGGTCACAATTGCCCCGTGACCCGCTGGCTGATGCTGCACGGTGCCGGCTCCACGCCCGAGTTCATCCACCGCGCCTTCGGCCCCGCCGCCGCAGCGCGGGGGTGGCAGTTGTTGGCGCCGCAGGTCGGTGGGGTTGACATGTCCGGGATGGTCGCGGTCATCCGCGATGCGCGCCCCGGGCCCGGCGACATTGTCGGCGGCGTCTCACTCGGCGCCCATGCGGCGGCCACCTACTGTGCGCACAGCGGGTGGGCGGGAAGGCTATATGCGGTCATGCCCGCCTGGATCGGGAATCCCGGGCCGGTTGCCGAGCTGACTGCTGCGACCGCCGATGCACTGGAGGCGCACCCGTTGGCGCAGGTGCTCGCCGGGATCGCCGCCGCGGCCCGCCCCGACGACTGGATCGTTGCCGAACTCCGGCAGGCGTGGACGAACATGCCCCAACCCGAACTGGTAAGGGCGCTGCGGGTGGCCGCCGCGCAACCCGGACCGGCCCCACCCGAACTGCGGTTGATCCGCGCGGCCACGTGCGTGGTGGCCCTGGCAGACGACCCGACCCACCCGGAACAGGTCGCCCGGACCTGGGCCCGTTCGATCGTCGGCGCGAGGCTGCGCGTCCTTCCCAGAGACCTGGCCGGTGCCGGGCCCGGCGCACTGGCCGGACCCCTGCTCACGCCGGCCGAGTGAGCCGGTCAGTGCGTCTCGGTGATCTCCGGACCCCGTTCGAAGGGTTCGAGATCGTCGTAGCCACCGGGTTCTTCCTCGTCGTCCTCCCCCTCCGCCTCCAGGTCCTGGGGCGGGGTCAACGCGATGAGGTCGCCGGGGGCCATGGGGCGCTCGCCACGATTCACCACGCAACCGGCCAGGATGTCCTCGAAGAACTCCCCCATGGCCGGGCTGGTCGCGGCCTGGCCGAGGAACATCCCGCGAATGAACCAGCGGTTGCCCTCGGCGCCCACGAAACGTGCCGTCTGCATCACCGTGTTGCCCTGCGGATCCTGCGTGGGCACATCACCGGCCAGCTCGGGACCGAAACGCCCCTCTGACCGGCTCATGCTCCCCCCTGCCTGAGTGATGTCCGCCTCGATCTCGTCCATCACCTCCGCCCAGAATCCTCCGGACCGGGGAGCCGCAACAGCCATCAACTGCAGCGCCGCCTGCTGCTCCTCGAGGATCACCGTCGCGATCGCGAAAGTGTTCGTCTCCTCGTTGTGACCGTCGAGAGTCAATTGCATGTTGTCCACGATCGGGATCTGCAGCCCCCCGAGATCAACCCGGTCGATCTCATCGTCCGGGAGCGCGCTGGCGTCGAACGGACCTTGGCCCGCGTTGGCGGACCCAGTCGCGGGCTCATCCTCGGCCATGGCCGTTGCCTCGCCCAACTGCTCATCCGGCGAGTTCTGCTCGTCGTCGGCCGATCCGCCCCTGCGTCGCTTGAACACTGTCTCTCCTATGGATTGCTCGGTTCCACCGTAACGTGGCACCGAGGTTCACTGCGAGGCCCGATGCCCCCCGGTGGAACCGAATCCCCCGGCATCGCGGGCCGACCCGGGCAGGTGTTGCACTTCCATCAGTTCGACGCGCGGCAGTTCCTGAACCACGAGTTGCGCGATCCGGTCGCCGCGTTCGAAGGTGACGGGCACCCGTGGGTCCAAGTTGATGAGGCACACATGTATCTCACCCCGGTACCCGGCGTCGATCGTGCCGGGCCCGTTCACGACCCCGATCCCGTGCCGGGCGGCCAGACCGCTGCGCGGATGCACGAACGCTGCGTACCCGTCCGGCAGCGCGATGGCCAGGCCGGTGGGCAGCAGTTCGCGCTGACCGGGCTCCAGGGTGGCATCGACCCGGGTGCGCAAATCCAGTCCGGCATCCCCGGGGTGGGCATACGCCGGTAGTGGCAGGCCGGGATCCAGCCGCTGCACCAGCACTCTCACGGATTGACCGCCAGTCCGTCGGCCGGGGAGGTCCTGGCCGTGATCGCGGCCTCCACGTCCTCGCGCCGCCCGTGTTCGCGAAAGTGCTCGAGCGGGACCTGCAAGAACAGGGCACTGGCGGTGACCGCCACCGGACCCTGCTCCCCCAACCGGCCCACCGCCCGGGTGTACAGTTTGCGCCCCTGTTGGCCGGTGATGTATGCGTCGATGAGCAACACCGAACCCACCGGCACCGGGCGGCGGAAGTCGGTCTCCAGCCGGGCGGTCACCGCTGGGCGCAAGAGCAGCCAGTTCAATGCCCCGAGTGCCTCGTCGAATGCCGTGCTGAGCAGCCCGCCGTGGGCCAACCCGGGTGCACCCTGGTGCATGTCGGTCACCTCGAACTCGGCATGCACGTCCAGGTGCCCGGCGGTCACCCGCATGTGCAGCCCGGCCGGATGCCCCTGTCCACAGCCGTAGCACATCGGGTAGTGGTGCGGAATCTCACGTCCGACCGCGATCGCGTCCGGGTGCCGCTCCGGCATCACCGCATCCGCCGGCGGGCTGGTCGGACTGCTCGCCCACCGGATGTCCTCGGCTGTCACACCACGATCCTACGGCCGGGCCCCGGGGACGGATTCGCCCTGCTGCACAATTCGAGTCATGACGTACCGAGAGGTGATCCGGCCACCGTGGTGGTCGTACGGCGCACTGGTGGGAGTCAGCGCCCTCTTCTGCTTCGCGTTCGCCGCGGTCAGCGCCATCGCGGCTCTGCTGCTGTTCGTGTTCTCGGTGATCGGGGGCACCTGGCTGCTGAGCCGCCGCGGGCTTGTCGTCAGCGTCGATGGCGCGCGTCTGCAGGTCGGCGACAGGCAACTGCCGGTCTCCGAGATCGGAGAGGTCCGCGCGCTGGACGCCGGTGAGTTGCGGATGGTGGCCGGGCCACAGGCCGATCCCCGGGCGGAACTGATGTTGCGCAACCTGGCGGTCAAAGAGGGGGTCAAGGTCGAACTGACCGCGGGCGACGTGCCTTACTGGCTGATCAGTTCCAAGGACCCCACGGCCCTGGCTGAGGCGTTGACCCGGGATTGAGAACGGCCGTGCACTATAGGATCGGCGTACACCGATGGTTGGAGGCTGCATGAACCCGCGAGTCGTCACTCCCCTGGTCGCTGCCGGCGCGGCCTGGGGTACCAGGCGGTCGCTGAACGCGATCTACGCCAAGCGGCACGAGGGTGGTATTCCCGGTCACAACGCCACGGACGTCCCCTTCCGCCAGGTGCTCTTCTGGGCGCTGACCACCGCACTGGTGGCGACGCTGGTCGACGTCGCGGTTCAGCAGGGCATGGCGCGTTACGCCAACCGCGAACAGCACGCGATCGGCCAGTAGCCGACGGCGATCCTCAGCCCGCGCACTCCGTACAGATGTACACGCCGTTCTTCTCGCTCGCCAACTGGCTGCGGTGATGCACCAGGAAGCACACCGAACAGGTGAACTCGTCCTGCTGTTTGGGCACCACCTGCACGGTGAGCGCCTCGTTGGACAGGTCCGCCCCAGGTAGTTCCAGACTCTCGGCGATCTCGGTCTCGTCCTCATCCACCCCGCCGGACGCCGTCTTCACGCGACCCTGCAACTCCTCCAGGGAGTCCTCCGACATCTCCTCATCGGTCTTGCGAGGTGCGTCGTAGTCAGTAGCCATACCCTCTCCTGTCACATTCGCGGGTGCCTATGCCAACAGCGCGGGCCCCCATTTCATGCCCGCACATGGGTCTCGACCGCAGATGCTGCCACATGCCGGAATCCGAGCGCCGCCCGGGGTCCGATGCGGGGGCGGGTGTGCATTTGCTCACGTCACTCCGGTGAGATGGTGGCATGCCGCTCTACGCCCTCGCAGACAAGACGCCCACAGTGCACCCCACCGCATTCGTCCACCCCGATGCCGTCGTGATCGGGGATGTGACCATCGGGGCCGAGTCCTCCGTCTGGCCCACCAGCGTGCTGCGCGGGGACCACGGCGCGATCCGGATCGGCGCGCGCACCTCCATCCAGGACGGCACCATCGTGCACTGCACCCGCACCCTGGACACCGTGGTCGGCGACCGCTGCGTCGTCGGCCACAACGTCCACCTGGAAGGCTGCACGATCGAGGACGACTGCCTCATCGGGTCCGGCTCAGTGGTCCTGCACCGGGTCGTGGTCCATCGCAACGCCCTGGTGGGCGCCCAGGCCTTGGTGCCCAACGGCACCGAGATCCCCTCGTTCGCCATGGCCCTCGGGGTGCCCGCCCGGATCCGTCCGGACTCGGTCGGACCAGACGCGTTCCGCGACGCAGTGGACACCTACGCCCACAATGCGCACTGGTACAACGCCGACCTGCGCCGGATCGACTGACCGACCCGGCACCCGGCCCGACTACCCGATGCTGCCACCGACGAGACTGCCCACGAGGAAGGTCACAGCCGCTGCACCACCTCCCACGAGCAACTGCCGCAATCCGGACCGCATCACACCCAGACCGGACAACCGGCCCACCGTGCCACCGACCAGGAGAAGTGCGACCACCGCGAGGCCGATCGCCAGGCCCAGTGCGACCATCCCGCTGAGGAGAAGATAGGGCACGACCGGCACGGCCGCACCGAGCGCGAAGGCCGCGAAACTCGAGGCCGCTACGCGCTTGGGATCGCCGAGCTCGTCCGGGTCGAGGCCGAGTTCCTCTCGCGCCAGCGTGTCCAGCGCCGTCTCCGGATCGGCCATGATCTTCTCGGCTGTGTCACGGGCGGCGTTCGCGTCCAGACCTTTGGCCCGGTACAGCAGCTCGAGCTCACGCTGCTCCTCCTGGGGCTTCTCCCGGAGTTCCTGGGCCTCCAGGGCCAGTTCCCGGCGGAACAGATCGGCCTGACTGGCCACGCTCACATACTCACCGGCAGCCATGGAGAACGCCCCGGCCAGCAGGCCCGCGACGCCCGCGAACAACACGGTTCCACTTGCGACACCCGAACCGGCGAAACCCATCACCAACGCGGTGTTGGATACCAGTCCGTCACTGACCCCGAAGACGGCCGCTCGTAGCGCCCCCGATCGGTCGGTGCGATGCCAGGGCTCCGACTCATTGAGCATGCTTCGTACCTCAGCCGGTGTGCTCTGCTGCGCGGGAGCGACCAGACCGGCCAGCACCACGGCGTGTTCGCGCTCGTCGGCGGACATGCCCGGCAGGGCGTCGGGCTCTGCGTCGTACATGCCGGCACCCTCGCGCTCGGCCTGCTCCAGATCAGTCAGCACCGCCCCGATGCCCAACTGCCGGGCCCGCTCCAGGATCCGGGCGTCCCCGGCCGAGGGCTGCCCGCTGTCCACCGGAATGGACTCCCCGGCGGTGTGCAACAGGGCCATCCAGTGCGCCGCGTGACGGTCCTCCATGGAAGCCAGTTCGAGCAGCGCCTCCCGGCGCTCACCATCGGTCATGGCGGCCAGTGCCCGGTACATCCGCGCGGAGGCCCGCTCAGCAGCCAGGTAGCGCAGATAGCGGTCGACCTTGCTCATGGACTCACCCCCAACTCGGTCAGCAGCCCGCAGAGGGGTTCGTACAGGTCCGGGTTGGCCGCCACCGTCATCGTGTCGCTGGCCGGGCCGGACAGACCTGCGACCCGCACCCCCGCCGCGTCACAGATCGCCATGGCCGCGGCGCGGTCCCAGATGTGGGTGCCGCGCTCGAAGTAGG
>DAOMFH010000143.1:0-5642 GCA_035429705.1 Actinomycetota bacterium | reverse complement strand
GCCGGCGCGCCGCCGCGAGTGCTGCACGGTTGTCGGTCGGGTCACGACTGTTGCACGGTTGGGGATGTTGATCAGCGCGAACCCCCAATGCACTCAACAGTCGCGGACGGGCGGCCCCAGCAGCACCAAAACAGTCGCTGACAGCCCGCCCGCACCCCGAGCAACCCGGACTGCCCCCGCAAGTCCGAAGAACCGGCAAACTTCACCGGGACAGGTCGGCAGGTCGCCGAAGCAACCGTGGCCGACCTTTCCTTGCCAGAAGACGCGTAATGGCACGCAGATCACACGAAGGTGTTGTTGATCCGCCTGCGTCCACAGGGGACACTGGAGCAGTGATCGACGTCCTGACTGCTGCCGTGCTCATGCTGCCGACCGAGGAGTCGCCGACGCCGACCCCGACCGAGACCACCACGCCGACCCCCACACCCACCGAGACCCCGACCCCAACGCCCACCCAGACTCCCAAGCCGACCGTACGCAAGGCTCCTCCGCTGGCCCAGGTGTACAAGGGCAAGGCGAAGATCCGGCCCGGCATGCAGGGCCGCTCGGTCGAGCGGATCCAGCAGCAACTGAACGATGTGGGCAAGCCCGCCCCCACGACCGGCGTCTTCGACAAGGCCACCGTGCGCGCATACAAGTCCTTCCAGGACAAGTTCGGGTACTGGCCGACGGGGAATGTGACCCAGAAACCGGCGCTGAAACTCAAGAAGCTGGCCGGCAACGGCCATCTCCCCCGGATCTGCCGCACCGGACGGGTGCTGTGCATCGACAAGACGCAGTTGGTCCTGCGCCAGATGGTGGGGGGCAAGCAGAAACTCGTGACCGACGTGCGGTTCGGTGCGGAGGCCACCCCCACCCGCGAGGGCAGGCACCGGATCTACTCCAAGGTGCGCTACCTGATCAGTCAGTTGGCCGGCACCCCGATGCCCTATTCGATGTTCTTCGACGGCGGGCAGGCCGTGCACTTCTCCCCCGGGTTCCGCCGGGACGGTTACAACGGCGCCTCACTGGGCTGCGTGAACGTCCGGGTGTACAAGGACGCCAAGCAGTTGTACCAGACCACCCCGGTCGGGACGCTGGTCTACATCTACCGGTCGTAGCCGACGGGCGGCAGCGGTCGCTCGGTACGCGAACGAACCTTCGCGTATTGCCCTGATCCTCCTGCGCAGGCCCTGTCCGGACGCTAACCTCGACTTGCCGCAGCCGCGGTACCGCTGGTGCCCACCCAGGCAGCGCGATCCCGCAGCCGATCTGCCAGGGAGTCGCCATGTCCGTCCTCGACCCGATCCAATCCGCACCCGAGGACCGCGAGGACGCTGCCGCAGTCCCGGCCGCGGGTGGACCTCGCCGGACGCTGCTCGGCCTGGCTCTGGCGGCGCTCAGCGCATTCCTGCTCTTCTCCACCTTCGAGGGACACGGAAGTGCTTGGTGGCTGATGCCCGTTGCCTTCGTTCCCATGTATGTCGCGCAGTACCGGCTGCTGCCCCGCAAGTGGTCGTTCCTCGCCCTGGCGATCGCCGCCTTCGGATGGTGGGTGGCGTTGGCGATGTCGGGTGCGTCGGTACTCGGGCTGGCCGTCACGCTCATGATCGCCGCCTTCTTCGCGACCGTCTGGGGTGCTATCGGTGTTCTTGAGCGTCCCTTCACCGAGCGCACGAACTACCGCTGGTTCCTGGTGCAACTGCCGCTGATCTGGGTCGGCGCCGAGATCCTCCTTCAGAACAACCTGCTGCTTGGTTCGCTGTACTGGTACGCGTACCGGATGGCCCCGGCCCCCGGCCTCATCCAGCCGGTGAGCATCGTGAGCACCCCGGCGCTGAGTTTCCTGCTGATCATGATCAACGCGGCCATCGCACTGGTCGTGCTGAGGTGGGTAGACCGCCGGTGGCCGTACCTTGCGGCCATCAAGGTACCCGCGCGGACAGTGAGATGGTCCGCGGTCATCGCCGCCGTCCTGACGCTGGTTTGGGTCGCGTCGAGCCTGGTCATCTTCTCGCAGGTAACTGCGCAAGTCGGTGAGCAGGTGCGGGTGGCCACGATCCAGACGGGACGGCAGAACACAACGTTCAACACCGAAATCGTGCCAACCGTCGAGATCGGCAGAGCGGACTCGCCGATGAATGTGGCACTGCGAGAACAGCTCGTCCCCATGACACGGGAGGCGGCCAACCAAGGCGCCGAACTGGTGGTCTGGCCGGAGGAGGGGATCAGCTACGACGTCCGGAACGACGATGGCGATTGGATCCGGGAACTCGCCCGGGCGATTGACGTGACGATCGTGGTCGGCTTCATGACCGACTACCCGGAATACACCACCCCCAACATGGCCGCGGTGTTCCAGCCGGATGGCAGCATCGGCGAGTACTACAAGATCCACCGCGTGATTGCGATGAACGAGACCTTCGACACCCCGATCGACTACCCGGTGTTCGACACACCGGTAGGTCGGCTCGGTGTCGAGATCTGCTTCGACCACGACTTCCCGGACAGCACGACGCGCATGGACGCCCTCGCCGGCGCCCAGCTCATCGCCATCCCATCGGCCGACCCTGCTTCACTGGCGAATCTGCGCTGGCAGTCGGTCGTGTTCCGCGCGGTCGAGAACCGGATCGCTGTGGTCAAGGGCAACATCGGCTTCACGTCCGTGGTCGTCAACCCCAATGGGGAGCTGGCCGGACGCACCGTGGATGGCCAGGGGCCGGAAACCACAGTGCTGGTGGCCGACGTCCATCGCGGTCAACTGGGCGCCCCGTTCACCCGGTTCGGCGGGACCGTCTTCGGACTCCTGGTGATTCTGGGCCTGATCGTGCGATATACGGCGCACCTGGTGCTGCGCGTGCGGAACGGACGGATCTGAGCAACCCGCCGTCACCCCGCACCTGGGCGCAGATGGGAGCGGACGAACAAGCCTCAAGCCAGCGGATGAACAAGCGGGAAGCCGACGGATGAACAATGGGTCCGTGCGGCGATGGAACCTGGCGGTGGATGCTTGCCTGGTCCTGGTCTGCGCTGCCATCGCAGCACTGCTGCTGCAGGACGCGAACTGGGACCAGTTGCAGTACCACTACTGGTACCCCTGGCAGATGTTCCACGGCGGTTTCAGCGATCCCGATCTGTATGGGGGGCGCTTCCAGAACCCACTGCCGCAAGTCCCGTTCTATCTGCTGGTGACGGTCCTGCCACCGCACTTCGCACAGGCGGCGCTGGGGGGGCTGGCCGGCGCCGCCGCCATCGTCACCCGGCGCATCGCCGCCCGCGTGCTGCCGGCCGAAGGCGGCAGGCTGCTCGCACTGAGCACCTCGGCCGCGCTCCTGGGCATGGTGGGCGCGGGCTTCCGCAGCGAGTTGGGCACCAGCTACAGCGACGTGCTGCTGGCCGGCCTGCTGCTGACCGGCCTGCTGCTCATCCTGCGAGCCGGCTGGCGGCCCGCTCTCTTCGCCGGGGTCCTGGCCGGTGCCGCGGTGGGGCTGAAGTGGACAAGCGCACCGTTCGCGATCGCCTCGCTGGCCGCACTACTAGTTCTGCCCGAATCCCGCGGGCGACGGCTGGGCGGGTGGCTGCTGGGAGCACTGGGCGGGTGGCTGCTCACCGGGGCCTGGTGGGCCTGGCACCTGTGGCGAACCTACGACAGCCCGGTGTTCCCGTTCTGGAACCACCTGTTCGCCAGCCGCTGGTATCCCGACGCCAACCTCTCCGACGTGCGCTACGGGGTGGTCGGGATGCGGGGATGGCTGATGTGGCCCATCGACATGGCTCGCGGATCGGCGCGGGTTCTGGACTTGCCGGTGCGCGATCCCCGGTGGCTCCTGCTGGTCGCAGCTCTGCTGGCGCTGATCGTCATGCACCGGCGGGTAAGTGCCCCGGCCGCCGCCGTGGCCGTCTTCACCGTCACCGGAACGGGCGTGTGGTTGGCGGTCTTCGGGGTGATCCGCTATGCCCTGCCGGCCGAGTTGATGGTGGGGGTGCTCGTCGTCCTCGTACTCACCCTCGTCACGACGGCTCGGGTCGCGGTGGCACTGTCACTGGTGGTGACGCTGGGTGCCGCACTGCTGACGGGTTCGGCGGCCAGCCGGCGGGTGCCGTTCGGCGACCATTGGTACGACGTCGACCCCACCGCGTTCAGCCGGGTCGGCGACCGGGATGTCATCCTGGTTGACGGGCAGTATCCGAGCACGTTCCTGCTGCCCGGGATCGTCCCCGAAGGGGTGCAGGTACACGTGGTGCAGAAGGACTTCACAGGCACCCGCCTGCTCGACTGGCTGGCCGACGACCTCGTCGGGGCGGATCGGGTCTGGGTGGTCACCGGCCGACCGCCGTCCCAAGTCGACCCAGCAGTTGGCCGGATCGATTACGACAAGTGCACCCGGATCCGCAGCAACGTGGTCGACCGATGGCTGTGTCCGGTGATCCTGTGAAGCCCCTAGCCGCCTGGCGCGATGGGCGGGTCGACGCCAGCGCGATCCGGCGTGCCGCAGCAGCACTGGCGGCTGGCGCACTTGTGGGTCTCCCCACCGAGACCGTCTACGGCCTGGCGGCCCGGGCGCGCGATCCCGAAGCGGTGGCCCGGGTATTCGCGGTCAAGGGCCGACCCCTGGATCATCCCGTCATCGTCCACGTCGCCGGCCCGGACGATCTCGGGCAGTGGGGCGTGTCCGTGCCGGGGTACGCAATCGCCCTGACCAGGGCTCTGTGGCCCGGACCCCTGACCGTGGTGGTCCCCGCCGCCGACGACGTCCCCCGCTACCTGACCGGCGGGCAGGATACCGTGGGCCTGCGGTGCCCCGCGCACCCTGTGGCACTGGCCCTGATCGAGGCCGCCGGCCCGCTGGCCGCACCCAGCGCCAACCGCTTCGGGCGGGTCTCCCCCACCCGGGCCGCCGACGTGGTGGCCGATCTCGGCGACTGGTTGGACCCTCTGCGGGATCTGGTGCTCGACGGCGGGGACTGCCCGGTCGGGGTGGAGTCCACCATCCTCGACTGCACCGGCCGGTCACCGCGGATTCTGCGCTGGGGAGCGATCGAACACGATGAGATCCACGACGCCGCCGGTGTGACCCTGTCGGCTGACCAGTCGCAGGTCCGCGCACCGGGCGGACTGGTCTCCCACTACGCCCCCCGGGCACGAGTGCACCTGACGGGCACCCCCCACGCCGGCGCCGGGTACCTCGCCCTGGCCGATCTCCCCACCCCACCGGGGGCCCTGCGCTTGGCCGCGCCGCTGACCGCCCGCGAGTATGCCGCCGTCCTGTACCGAGCCCTGCGCGACGCCGACGCCCGTGGACTGTCGGCGGTGTGGACTGTGCCGCCGGACGACGGCACCGCCCTCGCCACCGCTGTACGAGATCGGCTGAGCAGGGCGGCCGCGGGATAAGGATCTCCTCGTTTCCGGATAGCCAGTCCGGTGCCGGCCTGATGCCGGCCTGATGCCGGCCCCGATCGGCGGCTGCTGTCCCGTGGGGACGACCGATTTGCGCCCACGGATGTCGCGCGCCGGAGTCGGCGGTGTGCGCTGGAGCTGCTGCATCCGTGAGCAATCGCAACATCGGTGAGCAATCGCAACATCGGTGAGCAGGAATCCGGCCGATTTCGGCTCACGGGTGCAGCGTTCGCTCACGGGTGCAGCGTTCGCTCACGGGTGCAGC
>DAOMFH010000142.1:0-5678 GCA_035429705.1 Actinomycetota bacterium | reverse complement strand
CCACCTTGTCCGACTTGCGGGCCGTCGTCTGCCCGGGGGTTGTCTTGACGCCCAGTCGCCGCGGATCCAGGCCGGTCCACGGATGCCCGCTGGTGAACCACTTGTTGCGGGCCAGCAGGGTCACGACCGGTCTGGTGAAGATGAACGCCACCATCACGTCGATGATGGTGGTCAGCCCCAAGACGAACGCGAACCCGCGCACCGCCCCGACCGACAGGAAGTAGAGGACCACCGCCGCGAGCAGCGAAACGAAGTCCGCGGCCAGGATGGTTCCCCTGGCCCGCTCCCACCCGGCGTCACAGGCGGCACGAAGCGTGCGACCCTCACGGATCTCGTCCCTGATGCGTTCGAAGTACACGATGAACGAGTCGGCCGTGATACCGATCGCCACGATCGCACCTGCCACACCCGCCAGCGTCAGGGCCAGCCCGACGGTGCGGCTGAGGATGACGAACACGAAATACGTGAGGAGTGCAGCGATCACCAGCGAGACGACCGCAACCATGCCCAGCGCCCGGTAGTACAACAGCAGATACAGGACCACCAAGCCCAGACCCAGCGCCCCTGCGATCAGACTCACCTTCAGGTAGTCCGCGCCCAGCGTCGGGGTGACCGTCTCAACGGCGGCGATGTTCAGGGTCAGAGGGAGCGCACCGAACTTCAGCACCTGGGCCAGGTTCTTGGCCTCGTCCGGGGAGAAGTTGCCGCTGATCTGCGCCCGGCCGTCGTTGATGGGCTCCTGGAAGTAGGGTGCGGACACGACCAGGCCGTCCAGCACGATCCCGAACTGGTTCTGCGGCGACGGCAGACTCACCAGGCGGTTGGAAACCTCCGAGAGGGCTTTGGTCCCCTCGCCGTCGAACTCGAGGCTGACCACCCAGCCGGCGCCCCCCTGCGCCAGTTCCGCGCTGGCGTTCGCGATCGACGTCCCCTTGATGAATGCCGGCTCCAGCAGGTACTTCGCCGTGCCATCGCGGTCGCAGGTGACGATCCACTTCTCCGGGTTGTCGGGCTTGCCGCCCTGCCGGTTCGCCTCGTTGGTGCAGTCCAGATTCAGCAGCGCATTGTTGAGCGCCGGGTCGTCGGCGGTGTCCGCCTCGATCGGCGGCACAAGCGCATCTGCTGGCTTCTGCTCAGTCGGCGGCGTGGAGGTCGGACTGGGGCTCGGGGCGGTGGAGGTGGGGTTCGGCGTCGGTGAGTTCTCGGCGAAGGTCGCCTGACCGCTGGCCTTGTTCTTCGACTTGTCCGGCTTGGTCTTCTTGCCACCGTCGTCGGCCGGTTGCAGCGTGCTCGGGTCGATCGGCCCGGGATTGACCACCGTCGAGACCGGCCGGAAGTCGAGCAGCGCGGTCTGGCTGAGTTGCTCGGCGATGTCCCGCTGGTTCACGCCCGGCACGGAAACGACGATCGCGGCGTCGTTGCCCGATCCCTGAATTGCCACGTCCGCCTCGGCGACGCCGAATCCGTTGACCCGCTGCCGGATGATCTCCACACTCTGCTGCAGCTGTTCCTTGGTGATCGGCGCGCTGCCCTGGGCCTGCTTCGGCACGAGGATCACCTGCGTCCCGCCCTGCAGGTCCAGTCCCAGTCGTGGGGTGTGCGACGTGCCCGGCCAGAGGGCCCAGACGCCCAGTCCGATCGTCATGACCAGTAGCACCAACAGCGGGCGCCACGGTTTGGATCGTGCGGTTGCTGCCACGTTCTACCCCTCATCGTCCAATATGCTCGCGACCGCGGCCCGGGCGTACTTCACGACCACACCGTCGCTGACCTCCAGCCCCACGGTGTGTTCGTCCACCCAGGCCACGGTGCCGTAGATGCCGGCGGTGGTCATCACCTGCGCCCCCTCCCGGACTGCCTGCTGAGCTGCTTGCGCCTCACGCTGTCGCTGACGCACCGGCCGGACCATGATCAGCCACAGTCCGCCCAGGCCGATCGCCATGATCACCAGCATCAGCAGCAAATCCACTGCCCGATCCTATCTATCCCCGCGCCGTATCCTGCGGATCGGTCAGCGCGAGTTGGCCCTGATCCGCCGGCAGGGTCATCCCGAGATGCGCATACGCCTTGCCGGTGGCGATGCGGCCGCGCGGCGTCCGCGCGAGGAATCCCGAACGCAACAGGAAAGGCTCGCACACGGTCTCGACAGTCTCGGACTCCTCCCCCACCGCCACGGCGAGTGTGGACAGGCCGACCGGCCCACCGCCGAAGTTACCGACCAGGGCCAGCAGCACGGCGCGGTCCAGCCGGTCCAGGCCATGGTCGTCCACCTCGAAAAGCGCGAGGGCCGCCTCGGTCGAAGAGACATCGACGCTGCCATCGCCATGAATCTGCGCATAGTCGCGCACCCGCCGCAGCAGCCGGTTGGCGATCCGGGGGGTCCCGCGGGAACGCCCGGCGATGATGTCCAGCGCGGCCGGGTCGGCGGTGATGCCCATGAGGCCGGCTGCCCGCTGCACGATCCGCTGCAGATCCGCGGGATCGTAGAAGTCCATGTGCGCGGTGAAGCCGAACCGGTCGCGCAGCGGGCCCGGCAGCAGCCCGGAGCGGGTGGTCGCCCCGACCAGGGTGAAGGCGGCGAGGTCCAAAGGGATGGAGGTGGCGCCGGGGCCCTTGCCTACCACGACATCCACCCGGAAGTCCTCCATGGCCATGTACAGCATCTCCTCGGCCGGACGGGACAACCGGTGAATCTCGTCGATGAACAGCACGTCGCCGGGTTGCAGGGCGGTGAGAATGGAAGCCAGGTCACCGGCGTGCGTGATGGCGGGCCCGCTGGTGATCCGCAGCGCCTTGCCCAGTTCAGCCGCGATGATCATCGCCAGGGTGGTCTTCCCCAGGCCGGGCGGGCCACTGAGCAGGACGTGATCGGCCACGTGCTCGCGCTGCTTGGCCGCCGACAGGACCAGGCGCAACTGATCCTTGACCCGCTCCTGGCCGATGAAGTCGTGCAGCGATGCGGGACGCAGTGCTCCCTCTACCAGCCGCTCCGAGTCATCGGCCCCGGCGGACACGAGCGGATCGATCACGACGTCACCGCCGGGGTGTGGTCGAGCATCTGCAGCGCCATTCGCAGAGCCTCCGGCACGGGCAGATCGGCGGCGCCCGGCTGCTGCGCGACCGCGGCGACAGCAGCCTGGGCCTCTGCGGCCGACCAGCCCAGCCCGGTGAGCGCGGCAGTCACCTGTCCACCCCACGTTGCCGCCGTGCTGCCCAGCGTCACACCACCAGTCGCGCTCACACCCAACTTGTCCTTGAGGTCCACAATCATCCGCTGCGCACTCTTGCGACCAACCCCGGGCACGGCGATCAGCGCGGCCACATCCTCGGCCGCGATCGCCTCCCGCACCTGATCGGCCGTGAGGGTCGTCAGCATCGTCAGGGCCAGCCGCGGGCCGATCCCCGAGACCGTCTGCACGGTCCGGAAGACCTCCCGTTCAGCGGCATCCGCGAATCCGTACAGGGTCAGGCTGTCCTCCCGGACCACCAGGTGGGTCGTGAGCAAGCAATCCTCGCCGACGGTGAGACCCGCCGCCGTGCGCGCCGTGACGACCACACTCAGTCCGACACCGCCGACATCCACCACCACCTCGTCGGTACCCCGGACAGCCACCCGCCCACGCAGTTGCGCAATCAAGACCCCACCCCCGTCCTCGTGCGCGAACGCCACACATGACAGATGCCCAGAGCCAGGGCGTCCGTGGCATCAGCCGGACGGGGCAGGTCCCGCAACCCCAGGATGCGACCCACCATGAACGCCACCTGCCCTTTCTCCGCACGACCCGACCCGGTCACGGCGGCCTTCACCTCGGTCGGAGTGTGCTGATGCACCGGCAAACCGGCCTGCGCCGCCGCCAGCATGCAGACCGCCGCGGCCTGCGCGGTGCCCATCGCCGTGCGCACATTGTGCTGACTGAAGACCCGCTCGATCGCCAGCACATCCGCCCCGGTGCTCCGCATGGCCGCTTGCACCCCGTCGAAGACCGCCTGCAGTCGCCGGGCGTGATCCTCGCTCGGATCGGTGCGGATGACATCCGCCATCACCGCCCGGGTTCGGCCATCGGGGGTGGTCTCCACCACGGCGACACCAC
This sequence comes from Actinomycetota bacterium, assembly GCA_035429705.1. Taxonomy (GTDB): domain Bacteria; phylum Actinomycetota; class Actinomycetes; order S36-B12; family UBA10799; genus JADKAV01. The sequence continues at coordinate 1,587 of DAOMFH010000142.1, read as the reverse complement.
ACCGGGTCAGCCCCGGATCAACCGCCAACACCCGCATCCGGCCTCCGCAGATCGTACAGTTGTTCGTCAACCTACAGCACGAAGTTCCGGATCGCCGGCAGGACACGCCCTCCCGGCAAGTCGCTGCCCATCATCGAGTTACGAGTCCCGGCGGATCGTCAGTGGGTTGCCCGCGATCACCGGCGACCCGATGACCTCGCGGAAACCGTAGCGCAGGCTGCGGACGAGTTCGTCGCGGTCGTCCACAGCCGCGTCATCGGTGCTGATACCCACACTGGCCACCCCGTTGTAGGTGAGCATCGTGATGTTGATGGCCGCTCCGATCGTGGCGACCAGCGGGTACATCCGTTCGACCCGCGCCCCGGCCAGCCACACCGGCACCGGCACACCCGGCACGTTGGAGGCGGTCAGATCCGAGGTCTGGGCCGCTGCCGACAGCAGTTCCGGCGGGAGGAAGCGGGAGAACTCAGCCAAGTTGTCGGCAAGCCGCAGCGCGGGCTCAGCCCGCCACTTGCGAACCGTCTCGGCAGCGGCGTCCAGCACGTCGTCGATGGCGTTCGAGATCGGGATCTCGAAGCGTGCGATGGTCACCGCGTTGGCGGCGTCATCCCCGCTGCTCCGCAAGGAGATCGGCATGTTCATGCGCAGCTCGTCGACCGGCCGGCCCATCCGCTCGTGGTAACGGTTCATCCCCACGCTGATGGCGGCCAGGAAGATGTCGTTCACCGTGCGATTGCGTCGTTTCGCGGCCTGCCGATATGCGCCGAAATCCATGTCGATCGTGTCGAAGTGATAGTTGATGCTGCGCTGCTGCATGATCGGCGACAGGGGGCCGAACGGAACCCGGGTGAACCTCATCACCGATCCGGCGGTCCGCCGGGCCCGGCCGATCAGTTCCGATGGGTTCTTGATCGCCTCCATCGTCAGCGGGCCCAACCCCTTGATCGCATCCTCGGCGGTGCGCGCGACCCAGCCCACGTTGTTGCGGATGACCGCCTCGAGAAAACCGGTCGTGTCCAGCACCGCCGGCTCCGGGGCAGCCGGCATGGGTCCCAGGTCCACACCATCGGGGGTGAAGTCGAACAGCGCCAGCCCGAGTTGCACCGCTCCCTGCCCATCCGCGATGGCGTGGTGCAACTTCAGGATCAGAGCAGCCCGGCCACCCGGCAGACCCTCGAGAACGGTGGCCCGCCATAGCGGCCGGTCCCGGTCGAAGTCGGCCATGCTCTGGCGCCGGGCATCCTCGAGGACGTCGCTCCACGTCGCCCCCTTCGGCATGCTGAAGCGGCGCATGTGGAACGACAGGTCGAAGTTCGGGTCGACGACCAGCCGCGGCGTCTGCAGGCCGATCGGCCCCTCGACCACGGTTGATCGCAGCACCGGGGCCAACCGGGATGCCCGTTCGAACCTGTCACGCAGGGCCTCCCAGTCCGGACTCGAGTCGAGCACTAGAAGACCGATCATCGTCGAGCGCATGACCGGGTCGTCGGTGGCCATGCGCCACGTCGCGAAGTCCCAGCCCGACAGCCGCTTGGCCTCCACCGTCGCCTGATGTCCCCGCAGTGGACTGGGCTGGCGGGCTGCCTT
>DAOMFH010000141.1:0-5682 GCA_035429705.1 Actinomycetota bacterium | reverse complement strand
CCACCGAGCCGACCCCAACCGCGTGCTTCCGACTCTGCGACCGGCGGGATGCCGGCCACCCGCCCATGGGCCGGGTGCCGGGACCACCCGTAGGCGCCTGGACTACTGCGCGGGTCTCGGTTGCCTCGGCCGGGCTCACGCAAAGGCGCGACTGTGCCACCCCGGCACCTTGCCCCACCTCGTGAACGCCGCGCTCCGAGCAACCGTGCGCCGCGAACCCGGGCGACCGGCAACGGTACCACGTGAATGGGGATTCGGACAATTGCATTGGGAAAACCGAAACGGCCTGGTGGGACGCTGGATTTCAATAATTCTCCCCGATTCGGGAATATCGAAATGGCGGGTTTCGGACATGGCTCTGCATAACGACTAGATACACAGCAACGTAAGCAGGAGATCAGAGACCTGGCGTTTCCAAACCTGCTATGGTCGCGGCCATCCACCCGGATAGGAGGCGGCCCGGAAATGACCGTTCACTGGCAGGGCGACACCAAAGAGGGAAGCCGGGAGATCGACATCTCCAAAGGCTGGATCCAGGCGATCGCCCTGGTGATGGTCTTCGGCTTCTTCATCATGGGGATGCTCGCGGTCCGTACGTATACCGATTCGATGCCACTGCCCGAACGGGTCGTGGACCAGAACGGGGAGGTGATCTACACCGCCGCCGACGTGACGGCCGGGCAGCAGATCTTCCTTCGCCGCGGCCTGCAGCAGTACGGTTCCGTGCTCGGTCACGGCGGCTACCTCGGCCCCGACTACACCGCTGAGTACCTGCGGCTGTCGGTCGAGGACATCAAGAAGCAGATCACTGAGGCCGGGGTCCAGGACCCCTCGGTGGCAGCCCAGGACATGCTGCGGGAGAACCGCTTCGACGAACCCTCCGGCGATCTGGTCTTCACACCTGAGCAGGTCGCCGCCTTCAACGCGGTGCAGGACTACTACGCCCAGTTGTTCGGCGAGGACAGCACCAAGTACGGGCTGATCCCCTCGATGATCACGGACCCGCAGGAGATCCACCAGATCACATCGTTCTTCTCCTGGACGGCGTGGGCGGCGGCTGCCGAGCGGCCCGGTCACTCGTACTCCTACACGAACAACTGGCCCTCCGAACCGCGCGTGGGCAACACTCCGACCGCGGACATCCTGGTCTGGTCGGGGCTTTCGCTGGTGGCGCTGCTGGCGGGTCTGGGCGGACTGTTCGCGGTGTACGGGCGGTGGAGCCGCCAGATCGGCTGGCGTGGCAAGGAACAGCCCGTGCTGGCGTTCAAGCAGCCCGGAGAGGTCGGGATAACCAAGGCGCAGAAGGTCACGGCGTGGTTCTTCCTGGTCGTCGCCATACTCTTCCTCGCGCAGTCCCTGTTAGGCGCTGCGATCGAGCACTACCGGGCGGACCTGTCCAACTTCTTCGGATTCGACCTGGCACAGGTCCTGCCGTTCAACCTGGCGCGCACATGGCACGTCCAGCTGTCGCTGTTCTGGACCGCTGCCTCGTTCCTGGCCGCCGGCGTGTTCCTGGCGCCGATCATCGCGGGCAGGGAACCGAAGCGGCAGAACTGGCTCACCTGGGGGCTGCTGGTCGCGGTCGCGATCGTGGTGTTCGGATCGCTGGCCGGCGAGGCGATCAGCATCTTCGGGCTCGAGTGGGCGAAGGGGTCGATCTTCTTCGACCAGCAGTGGGAGTACCTCGATCTGCCGAGATTCTGGCAGTTCCTGCTGATCGTGGGCCTGTTCTTGTGGATCGCGATCATCTACCGGGCGATCAGGTCCCGGCTGAAGACCGAGCACAAACTGAACATGCCGTGGCTGTTCTTCTACGCCGGGCTGGCGATCCCCACCTTCTACGCGGTGGGCATGCTCGCGCGCACGCAGGCCCACATCACCGTCGCCGAGTTCTGGCGCTTCTGGGTGGTGCACCTGTGGGTGGAGGACTTCCTCGAGCTGTTCACCACGGTGATGGTCGCCTACATCTTCGTGATGCTGGGCGTGGTGCGCCGGCAGATCGCGATCCAGATCATCTTCCTGGACGTCATCCTCTACTCGGCCGGTGGTGTCCTGGGCACGATGCACCACCTGTACTTCTCCGGGACTCCGGTCGAGCACATGGCGCTCGGTGCGTTCTTCTCCGCGATGGAAGTCATCCCATTGACGTTCCTGACCATCGAGGCGTGGACGTTCCTGCAACTGGGATCTCGACAACAGACGCGATCCAAAGCGCCGTTCCCGCATCGCTGGGCGGTCATGTTCCTGGTGGCGGTGGGCTTCTGGAACTTCGTGGGAGCCGGGGTGTTCGGCTTCCTGATCAACCTGCCGATCGTCTCCTACTACCAGATCGGCACGGCCCTGACCGCCAACCACGCGCACGGCGCGATGATGGGCGTCTACGGGATGATGGCCGTGGGCCTGGCGCTGTTCGCGCTGCGCTACATCATCCCGGCGAACCGATGGCCGGACAAGCTGGCCAGACTCTCCTTCTGGTCGCTCAACCTGGGCCTGATCTGGATGGTCTTCGTCACGTTGCTGCCGTTGGGCGTCCTGCAACTGTGGCACTCGGTCAACGACGGCTACTTCGAGTCGCGCACCCTCGGGTACATCATGGAGCCCGGCAACGCGGTACTCGAGTGGCTGCGGATGCCCGGTGATGTCGTCTTCATCTTGGGCGGCGTGCTGCCGTTCCTGTGGATCACATGGCTCGGTGTGCGCTACGGCATCAAGGCGACCCAGATCAACCTCCCGCCCGAGACGCTGTTCGTCGAGGAGCACCCCGAGGCCGAGGAGGACCGGACTGGCATCCCCGTCGGTAGTGGCGGCGGTACGACCTACGCCTCCGACCGGCGTGAGGACGAACCGGGCGGGCAGTCGCCGTGAACCTGCAGTGGTCGACGGTGCCGATCGAAGCCTGGCTGGCAGCTGTCTACTGCCTGGCCGCGGTCGGGATGGCGTACACGATCGACTGGCTGGCCCGCAAGGCGGCCACCAGCGCCGAGGGTGGCAAGTCGTTCGGCGGCTTCGTCTACCACGAGGACCACGATGCGTGGCTGTGCCCCGAGGACCAATGGTTGTGGCCGCAGTCGTTCGACCCGGACAACCGCGTGATGAGGTACCGGGGCAAGCCGGGCATCTGCAACGCCTGCCCGGTGAAGGACACCTGCACGACGTCCATGTCCGGCCGTGAGGTCCAGCGGGCCGTGGACTCCTGGCCGGCCTCGGAGGCCGCCCGCTTCCACCGGGCCATCGCCTGCGCGGTCGTGGTGCTCGGCCTGGTGTGGCCGATCGCGATCGTCCTGAGCCGGCCCGGCCCCACGGCGGTGCTGGTGATCGGGGTCGCGGTTGCTGTGGCCCTGGTCATCAGCCTGCCCTTGTGGTCGCACCTGCGCCGCAGCACGGTCTACCTGCCGCCGGGGATGGCCGAACGGACGCTCGACGCCACCGAACTGGACCGCGATGCGGCTGCGGCCACCTGGCAGCGCCGCCGCAGCAGTTACGGGTCGGATCGGCGCAAAGACCAGGAGGTGCCGCAGTGACGTGGGCGCTGCTCGCCGTCGTGGTCGTCCTGTTCGGGCTGCTGGCGTGGTCGGTACGGATCCTGAAGGAGTACGAGCGTGGTGTCGCCTTCCGGCTCGGGCGCCTGCGCAAGGAACTCGGCCCCGGAGTCTGCCTGGTACTGCCCGGACTGGACAAACTGGTGCGCGTCGACCTGCGGGTCGTCACCTTGACCATCCCGCCGCAGGAGGTCATCACCCGCGACAACGTCCCGGCCCGGGTCAACGCGGTGGTGCTGTTCCGGGTGGTGGATCCGATCCAGTCGGTGATGGCCGTGGAGAACCACGCGGTCGCCAGTTCCCAGATCGCCCAGACCACCCTGCGCTCGGTGGTCGGACGGGCCGACCTGGACACCCTGCTGGCCCATCGGGCCGACCTCAACGAGGACCTGACCACGTCCATCGCCGAGCAGACCGATCCGTGGGGGGTGCAGGTCGACGTCGTGGAGATCAAGGACGTCGAGATCCCCGAGGCGATGCAGCGGGCGATGGCCCGGGAAGCCGAGGCGGAGCGGGAGCGGCGGGCGAAGGTGATCAGCGCTCGCGGTGAGTTGCAGGCTTCAGCCGAGTTGCGCGACGCGGCCAAGACGCTCAGCGAGAGCCCGGCCAGTCTCCAGTTGCGATACCTGCAGACCCTGCTCGAACTCGGAGCCGACCAGAACTCGACGGTCGTCTTCCCGATCCCGATCGACCTCGTAAGCCCGTTCCTGGAACAGATGCGCCGTCCCACGCAGCCCACCGGCTCGAACGGTCGGCCCAAGAGTGTCCCCGTTTCCGAAAGGATGCCCGATGAGTACCGACCATGACGTGCCCCCCGGCCGCCCGATCGTCCTGACGCCGGTTCCGCAGGGGTTATGGCTCGTGATCAGCGGTGCCGTGATCGCGATCCTGGCGCCCCTGTTCGGATTCCTGATCGGCACCATGATGGGTGACAGGCCACTGGCCACGTTCCCGGACACCAGTCCGATCTACGTGTTCCTGGTCCTGGGCATCCTCGTCGGTGGGGTGGGTATGGTCATCCTGCTGCTGGGTGTGGCCCGGCTGTGGAAGAACAGGTCCAAGGAGCCGTCATAGCGGGGCGGGCGTGACGCGAGCGGCCCGGGCGTTGCGCACCGCCAGCACGAGTGCGGCCATCGCGCAGGCCCAGCCCGATGCCAGCAGCCAGCCCGCGAGCACATCGGTGGGCCAGTGCACGCCCAGCAGTACCCGACTGGGGCCCATGAGCAGCCCGAACCCGATCAGCACCACACCCGGCCAGCGCCGGGGCAGCAGTGCCAGTGCGACCACGCCGAAGACCACGTAGCCGTAGATTCCGGCCATCGCGTGGCCGGATGGAAACGAGGGCGACATCAGGGTCTCGTACGGGTCCGGCCAGGTCGGCCGCGGGCGGTCCACGACGTGTTTGACGGTCTGCGAGATCATCCAACCGCCCATACCGCAGGCGCCTACCCACAACGCCCACCATCCGTGGCCTCGCCGGGCAAGGAGAATGACCACGGTCACCGTCAGGGGCAGCAGTACGAACACACTGCCGGTGAGGTCGAAGAACCTGGCGATCGGCACGAGCACGGGAAAGGTGTGGGTCAGTTCATGTGCCTGGTTCGAGACGGGTTCGTCGTAGGCAACTGCTGGCGGTGCTGCGAGCATCTGGTAGGCGTCCCCGGCCGCCCCTGAGGTCGCGGCCACCACCTGCTGGGCGAGTGCGAACGCGGACAGCCACAGGAGCAGGGCGAGGCCCGCGAACAGCCACACCGTGTTGCGCCGGGTCATCAACGCATTGTCGCCCAGGTCCGGTCGCCGGTCCAACGGCCCCGTCGGTTCCGTGCCTTGAACAGCGGATGCGGCCTGGTGGCATCGCGAACCGCGCGCCCGCAGCCCACGAGCCCCTTCCGGCCCACCCCGGAATCGGCGCTAGCGTGGACGGGTGACCGTCGACTCCATCCCAGGCTGGACGCACATCTACTCCGGCAAGGTGCGCGACCTGTACGCCGACGACGGCCGACTGCTGTTCGTGGCCAGTGACCGGATCAGCGCCTACGACTGGGTGCTGCCCACGACCATCCCGGACAAGGGCCGGATTCTCACGAAGATGTCGCTGTGGTGGTTCGACCGGTTGCGCGATCTGGTCGACAACCACGTGATC
>DAOMFH010000140.1:0-5693 GCA_035429705.1 Actinomycetota bacterium | reverse complement strand
CCAGGAGGATCACGGCATCGATGGCGAAGAGGGTCCCCATGAAAGGCACCTGCCGGCGCGGTGGCCAGTCGCAGGCTCGGGTCTCCACCTCGCCCGAGGGCGACGCCGTCACACTGGCGTGGTTCCGGCAGGATCCGGGCGACAACGCGGTCGAGTCGGTAGCAAGCGCCGACGCCGGACAGACCTGGGGCATCATGGCCGCTGTCAGTCGACGCGCTTGGCCTGCCCAGGATCCAGACCTCGCCAGCACCTCGGATGGGCGCGACATTGTTGTCGCCTGGGACCGGGAGCGGACCGGCGTGCAGGGGCGCCCTTCCGCACGCAAGCGACATTCGCAGCCGGCCTGGCGACGGTGTTCCTATCGTGCTGTACCAGAGCGTGGTGCCGTTCTTCTACATCCACCAACGCGGATACGTGCGGCCGTTCACCTTGCCCGCGGCGCGCTGCCACAGACTCGCCCCGCTCGTCTAGCGCCGGACCGGCGGCGGCGCCTTCGGCGCCATCAGCGCACCGACCTCCCGGAAGATGCCGTCGCTGGCGTTGGGGTAGTTCCCGTCGGCGTCGAACGCCTTCTCGCCGAAGGTCACGGATACCGCGATCGCCACATCCTTCTTCGGCAGGTAGGCCATAGTCGCCGCGTATCCGCTCAGCAGGGGGTTCTGCAAGATCCAGTCGCCCGAGCGCACGATGCCGAGGCCGTAGTTGTAGCCCACGACCTGCGTGAAGCAGGAGGGCGCACAGTTGTCCTGCCGCTGCCCGAAACCGATCAGCCGCGACTTCGTCATGGCCAGATAGCTCTTCTTGGACAGCAGAGTGCCGGAGCCGACAGCCCGTGCGGTGCGGGCGAGGTCGACGATGTCCGTGGTCTGGGTCGCACCGACCGGTGTCCCCCACGCCGTGTTCCAGTGAGTGGACTCCTCGTAGAACCTGGTCGTGGCCGGCAGCCCGAGGTAGCCGCGCCGCTCCGAGGAGAAGGCGTGCAGAACCGGTGCGGGGATCTCGCTGGACTGGTTGGCCACGGTGGACTTCAGCCCCATCGGCTTGAGGACCTCTCGCCTCAGCAGGCTGGCCAAGGAGTCGCCCCCGACCTTGGCCAGGATCCGGCCGAGCAGCATGAAGTTGGTGTGCGAGTAACTCCAGTTCGTCCCCGGTTCGAAAAGGACGGGCTTGGAGAACGCGACCCGCAAGCGCTGCTTGTAGGTCCACTCCCGGAACGGGTTCTGCTCGAAGGCGAGCACCCAGTCGGTGTCCCGCTCGTAGTCCGGATAGCCCGACGTCTGGTTCGCCAGCATCTTGAGCGTCACGCGATCGGCGTTCGGCAGGCCGGGCAGCCACTCGTCGATGGTGTCGTTCAGATCGACCTTGCCCTGATCGACGTACTTCATCAGCAACGTGCTGACATACGCGAAGGCCACGGCACCGTTGCGGAAACGCATGCGCTTGGTCGCCTTCACCCCGGTCAGCGACTGCCCGAACGCCCGGGTAGTCACCACCTTGTCGCCTCTGGTCACCCGGACTATGACCGCCCGCAGGTGGTTCTCGCGCATCGAGTCCCGCACGATCTTCTCAATGGCATCTGGACGGGAGTCCGCATGAACAGTGGACGCCTGCGCCAGCAGCCCGAGCAACAGTCCAGCAACACCAAGTACCCGCCACCGACCCATGACACTCCTCTTCCCGGTGTGCCGAGTCAACCACAGTCGCCAGACACTCCGGTTCCACCCGGGCCACACAACTGCACTTTTGCTGTTCTCGTCGGCTGTGCTCATCTGGTGACCACCATCACCAGCGGCTCGTCGGCTTACGAACGCACACGGATCGCCGCGACGACAGTGGACGGCGTCGTGTCAGCAGTGCGATCGGCCCGAACACGGGATCTCCCGCCCAATCCGCGCCTTCGTGGCGCGGGAGACAGGACAGGCACTTTCGCTTGTCACGACCAGGTGTCAACCCCACCGGCGGGAAACCGCGGGGGCAAGGCTCACTTGCCGATGACTACCCGGCGCTCCCCTTGCCCGACCCACTCCACAACTGCGGCCGGCTGCAAACTGCGCCGCCCACAGTCACACCACGCCGGTAGGGCATCTGGCGCGTCCACGGTCTCGAGATCCTCGAGCAGGTCCACCCACTGATCGATGCGACCGGCATCGTGACCGGTGTCGGGCAGGTCGCGGCGGCCGTGCGACCGTGAGCGGCGAGCAGCCACGTACACCAGACCGACCGAGGTTCGGTAGACCTTGGCGACGTGGTGTCCACGATCACACTGGATGTCCAGAACTGTCGCGGATCGCTTGTCGTCGAGTTCCTCGAACCCTCGCCGTGCGGCTTCCACCCGGGCGGCATGGCTGCCCCATGGCGTCTGGCTCATTTGCACTCCTGTCAGTCGGATTGGCCGGTCGCGTTGCGTGGCAACTCACTTCTTCTTGATGAAGACCGTCACATGCTGGATCGACTCGATCGAGAAGGTCTTGCCTTCGAACCGCTCGAATCCTGCGCCCACGCCCTTTGCCGGGATCTTCACCTGAATGGTCTCTGTACCGCTCGTGGAAGTCGACCCCTTACGCGTGCCGGAGGTGTACCCCGCCTGTCCGAGCAACAGCTCGGACACCGTGGGATTGTCCAGAATCGCCCCGACCTGGACTCCGCAGATCTTCCAGCCCTTCTTGACCTTCCAGGAAACAAAGGGAGCCACACCCTGCTGCACGGTGAATTCGACCGCCGACGGCTTCGAGCCCCGGCCGACCTCCGGCTGTCCGGGCACCGGTCTCGCCAGCGTCTTCTGACTTGCCGTCTTCGTACACCCGTGCCACTGGTAGGTCGGCGTCGGATGCCCCAGGAAGTAGCCGGCACTGGCGGTGGGAGGCAGTTTGTCCCCCTCCGGGTTCACCTTCTTCGCCATGGCTGCGCCAGGGACCAGCGCGATGGAAACCGACAGGGCTACGGGAATCACGCTCCTGATCACCCCCATACAGTAGGCCCAGGGATGCGGCTGCCGCACTATCTGAGCCAATGACGAAAGCCTGAGCGCCCTGCACGCACTGCATTCACGATGCCGACGGGAGGGGATCACCGTGTACGGACTCGGCACTGTGATCAACGTGTGCGCGATCCTGGTCGGCGCCACTTTGGGCGTGCTGCTGGGCCACCGGCTGCCCGAACGCACTCGGGTCACTGTGACCGACGCACTCGGACTGGTGACCCTCGTCATCGGCGGCCTTAACGTCATGGCGTTGCGCGACGATGCATTCCTCGAAGCGGTCGGCTCGGGCCCCACGCTGCTGATCGTGCTCGCAGCCCTGCTGATCGGCGGGATTCTGGGATCCTTGCTGCGCATCGAGAACCGACTGGAGCAGGCCGGGGGCTGGCTGCAGGGACGCCTGGCAGCAGGTGGGGTATCGGAGACGCGCGCACGATTCGTGGAGGGGTTCGTGGACTCCTCCCTCATCTTCTGCATCGGCCCACTCGCGGTCCTGGGGGCCCTCAGCGACGGCCTCGGTCAGGGCATCGACGAACTGGCCCTGAAGTCGACTCTCGACGGTTTCGCCGCCATCGCCTTCGGTGCCACCCTGGGTTGGGGGGTTGCCGCATCCGCACTGTCAGTGGGCGTGTGGCAGGGTGTCCTCACCGCCCTGGCGGTCGTGCTGGGATCCGTCCTTTCGGAGGCGACGGTGGCCGCGCTCACCGCGACTGGCGGTGTGCTGCTGCTCGGCGTCGGCCTGCGACTGCTGAGTGTCAAGGCCGTCCCGGTCGGGGACATGTTGCCCGCCCTGATCGTTGCCCCGGCGATCACCGCGGTCGTGGCCGCACTGATCTGACCCGCGGACCCGCGATTCCCCCCGCGTGCCGGTGGGGCTGCTCAGGCGCGCAGAGTCTGCGCGAGCTCGTCGAGTGCGTCGACCAGCAGGCCCATGTCCTGTTGGGTGTGCGCCACCGACACCAGCCACTGCTCGTCCAGTCCGGGCGGGGTGAGCACGCCGCGGTTGACTCCCCACAGCCAGCTCAATTCGGCGATGTCGAAACTGGTGCGCTTGTAGTCGCGGTAGTTGCGGATCGGGGTCGGCGACCAGGTCACCGCACCCTTGACGCCGAACCCGACGGTGTGGGCGGGCAGTTCGTAGCGCTCGATGATGTCTTCCATCGCGTCGAGGGCGCCGTTGTTGATGTCCTCGGCGTGGTTCAGGGCTTCCTGGGTGCAGATCTCGTCCACGGCCGCGGCCGCTGCCATGACCAGCGGGTTTCCGTTGTAGGTGCCGAAGTGCGGCATGCTGCCCTTGGTGATCGTGTCCATGACGTCAGCGCGACCGCCGAAGGCGGCCAGCGGCAGCCCGCCGCCGATGCTCTTGGCCAAGGTCACCAGGTCGGGCTTGATGCCCAGCCGCGGGGATGCCCCTGCGTAGCCGGCGGTGAGGCCGGTCTTCACCTCGTCGAACACCAGGAGTACGCCGTGGCGGTCGCAGGCCTCCCGCACCCCGGCCAGGTAGCCGACGTCCGGCAGGACGATGCCGATGTTCTCGAGCACCGGCTCCATCACCACGGCCGCGATCTCGTCGGCGTGCTCGGCGAGGATCTCCTCCATGCGCTCGAGGTCGTTGTAAGGCGCGACATGCACCACACCTGCCTCGACCTCGAACGGCACCACCGGCACCGGCCTGTCCTCTGGGCCCGCCTCGGACAGGTCGGGCTTCACCGACACGGTCAGCGCGTCGTAGCCCCCGTGGTAGCCGCCCTCGATCTTGAGGATTCCGTGCTTGCCGGTGAACGCCCGCGCGGCCTTCACCGCGTACATGTCCGCCTCGGTGCCGGAGTTCGCGAACCGCACCTGGTCGAAGCCGAAGCGGCGCAGGAAGCGCTCGGCGACCTCGGTTGCACTCGGCGACGGGGTGACGAACAGCGTCCCGGTCTCGAGGGCCTTGCTCACGTACTCCACCACGAGTGGGTGCAGGTGGCCCACCAACATGGCGCCGAAGCCCATCGACAGGTCGAGCAGTTGCCGCCCGTCGACGTCGGTCAGCCATGCGCCCTTCGCCGAGACGATGGCGATCGGGTGCGGGTCCCAGTACTGGAAGGAGGAGGGCACCCCGAGCGGCAGTGGCTTGGAGGCGCGCTCGTGGTGCGCGGCCGAGCCGGTGGTCGTGTTCGCGAAGCGGTCCCACTCCGCAGCCATCAGTTTCTCGATACGGGCCGAATCCAACGGCGTGTACGAGGTGGGCAGCGTCCGCTTGGTCGCTGGGTCATTCTGGGGGACGTCGCTCAAGGAGATTCGGCCGCTGTCGCTCATGTTGGCTCCGGAAACGGGTGTGTATGGTCTCCCCGACGGTAGCAAGAAGCTGTGACTTTCGACACCCCAATCGGCCACTCATGTGCCCAAATGCTCACTTGGACGCCTCTGTAGCCACGGAATCCATCGTCCACGGGGGCACTCGCCGGTGGTGTCGGTTGTCGGCCTTCCGGGCCCGACGCGGTGGAGTGGGCAAAATCACAGGGCGGGATGGATGTGCCAGAACTTGTGAATTCGTACACTAGGCCTATACCACCACCCCCTATCCACGGAGAGTAATGAGCATCATCGGCACTGAGATCCTGCCCTTCACCGCGACCGCCTTCCACCAGGGCGAGTTCGTCCCGGTCAGCGACAAGGACCTGCGTGGCAAGTGGTCCGTTGTGTTCTTCTACCCGGCCGACTTCACCTTCGT
>DAOMFH010000139.1:0-5699 GCA_035429705.1 Actinomycetota bacterium | reverse complement strand
GTGGACCATGAAGGAGTACGGCGCCCAGGCCGTCGTCTGGCAGACGGCGATGAACCCGGTGGTGGCGCTGGAGTTGCTGGCCACCGGGGCGTGGTCCGGCGCCGGCGTGCTCGGCCCGGAGGCGATGCCCAGCGAACCGTTCCTGGAACTGCTCCGGGACGGGTACGGACAGGAATGGAAGATGGAGGAGCGCACAGTATGAGCGACGTATTCGGACCCGATCTGCCGCAGCGGCGACAGGTCGTCACGGAGGTCCCCGGCCCGAAATCCAAGGCCCTGGCAGAGCGGCGCAAGGCGGCCGTCTCGGCGGCACTCGGCGCGGCGGCACCGGTCTACGCCGATCGTGCCGGCGGTGGCGTCATCGTCGATGTGGACGGCAACTCGTTCATCGACCTCGGCGCCGGGATCGCGGTGGTCAACGTCGGCAACAGCGCCCCCAAGGTCGTCGAGGAGATGGCCGAGCAGGCCCGCAAACTGACCCACACCTGCTTCATGGTCAACGGGTACGAGCCGTACATCGCCGTGTGCGAGGAACTCAACCGGCTGACCCCAGGCGACCACGACAAGCACTCGGCGCTGTTCAACTCCGGGGCCGAGGCGGTGGAGAACGCGGTCAAGGTGGCCCGGGCGTTCACCGGCCGCGACGCGGTGGTGGCCGTCGAGCACGCCTACCACGGCCGCACGAATCTCACGATGGCGCTGACGTCCAAGAGCATGCCGTACAAGCATTCCTTCGGGCCGTTCAGTTCGGAGATCTACCGGGTCCCGACCTCTTATCCCCTGCGCGACGAGTTGAAGGGTGAGGAGGCCGCACAGCGCGCGATCACCCGCATCGAGTCGGAGATCGGCGCGAGCAACCTCGCCGCCCTGATCATCGAGCCGATCCAGGGTGAGGGTGGGTTCATCGTCCCGGCCGAGGGGTTCCTGCCGGCGCTGGCGCAGTGGTGCCGCGACAACGGCGTGGTCTTCATCGCCGACGAGGTGCAGACCGGCTTCTGCCGCACCGGCTCGTGGTTCGCCTGCGACCACGAGGGTGTTGTGCCCGACCTGATCACCACGGCCAAGGGGATCGCCGGCGGGATGCCGCTGGCGGCGCTGACCGGACGGGCCGAGATCATGGACAGCGTCCATGTCGGTGGCCTCGGCGGCACATATGGCGGAAACCCGGTGGCCTGCGCGGCGGCCATCGGTGCGATCGCGACGATGCGCGAGCAGGACCTGTCCGGCCGGGCCCGGGCGCTCGGCGCGATCATGGTGAGCCGCCTGACCGCGTTGGCCGAGCAGTACGACGTCATCGCCGAGGTGCGTGGCCGCGGAGCGATGGTCGCCATCGAATTCGCCGAGCCCGGCACGCTCGCGCCGCTGCCGGACCTTCCCAAGGCGCTGGCCGCCCGCTGCATCCAGGAGGGTGTGCTGATCCTGACTGCGGGCACCTACGGCAACGTGATCCGGCTCCTGCCGCCCCTTGTCATCAGTGACGAACTGCTCAACGACGCCCTGGACGTCCTGGCGGACGCGCTGGCCGCCGAGGTGGGCTCATGAGTGCCGTGACGCCATTCTGGGTGGCCGGCAAGCCCCGGGTCGGGGCGGCCGTGCACGAGGTCCACAGTCCCTACGACGGCCAGCTGGTCGGGCGGCACGCCGAGCCCACCGCCGCCGACGTCGACGAGGCCGTGCAGGCCGCGGTGGACGTCCAGCCCGCGGCCCTTGCCACGTCAGCCGCCCAGCGGGCAGAGGCGCTGATGCACGTCTCCCGGCGGATCACCGAACGGGCCGAGGAGCTCGCGCAGTTGATCACGGCGGAGAACGGCAAGCCGCTGATGTGGTCGCGGATCGAGGTCACCCGGGGTGCCTCCACGTTCCGCTGGGCGGCCGAGGAGGCCCGGAGGTGGTCCGGCGAGCTGCAGAGGCTGGACACCGACGCGACCTCCGCCGGGCGGATGGCGCTGATCCGGCGGTTCCCGAACGGACCCGTGCTGGGCATCGCCCCGTTCAACTTCCCGCTGAACCTGGTGGCCCACAAGGTCGCTCCGGCCCTGGCCGTCGGCGCCCCGATCATCGTCAAGCCCGCCCCGGCCACGCCGCTGACCGCGTTGCTGCTGGGTGAACTGCTGGCCGAGACCGACCTGCCGGCCGGGATGTGGTCGGTCCTGCCGCTGGCCAACGAGCAGACCGCCGCGCTGGTCGCGGACCCGCGGCTGCCGGTGGTGTCGTTCACCGGCTCCGAGACCGTGGGCTACCACATCCAGTCCGGGCAGCCCACCAAGCACGTGGTGCTGGAGCTGGGCGGCAACGCCGCGGCGGTGGTACTCAGTGACTGGTCGAGCGACCAGGACCTGGATTGGGCCGCCACCCGGATCGCCACGTTCGGCAACTACCAAGCCGGACAGTCGTGCGTGTCCGTGCAACGGGTGCTGGTCGACTCCTCCGTCTACGACCGGTTCGTGCCGCTGCTGGTCGAGAAGTTGAACGCCTTGCGCACCGGCGCACCGACCGAGGACGGGGTACAGGTCGGACCGGTCATCAACGAGGCCGCCGCCGAGCGGATCCAGTCGTGGGTCGACGACGCCGTGGCCTCCGGGGCGCAGCTGCTGGCCGGCGGCACGCGGCAGGGCACGACGATCACCCCGACGTTGCTCGCCGACGCCCCCGCGCAGGCCAAGGTCTCCTGCGAGGAGGTCTTCGGGCCGGTCATGACCGTGTCCCGGTTCACCGGGGTCGACGAGGCACTGGCCGCGGTCAACGACTCCCGGTTCGGCCTGCAGGCCGGCCTGTTCACTCACGACGTGCAGGTGGCTTTCCGCGCCCACCGGGACCTGCTGGTCGGCGGAGTGGTGATCGGCGACGTCCCGTCCTTCCGGGCCGACCAGATGCCGTACGGCGGGATCAAGGCCTCGGGGCTGGGTCGCGAAGGACTGCGGGCGGCGATGACCGATCTCACCCACGACCGGGTCATGGTGCTCACCGGACTGGACCTTTGACGCCGCGTTGACATCCAAGACGCCGGGGCCGTGTCAAGATTCGTGACATGATCACAACCCCGGAAGCCCGTGTTGCCCTCGGCAAGGCTGCCCGTGAGCACACGCCGCCCGCCAGTCACGGCCACTTCGAGTTGGCCTCCGACCGGCCGGACCCCGTCGCGCTGCTGGAGTCGCAGTCGGCGTCCTGGGAGCAGAGCCTGGTTCCGATCCGCTACGGCCGGATGCTGGTCTCGCCGTTCGCGTTCTATCGGGGGGCCGCCCTGATCATGGCCGCCGACTTGTCCAACACGGCGGACTCCGGGCTGCGAGTGCAGGCCTGCGGGGACGCGCACCTGTCCAACTTCGGGGTGTTCGCCTCGCCGCAGCGGCGACTGGTCTTCGACATCAACGACTTCGACGAGACCGCGCCGGGGCCGTGGGAGTGGGACGTCAAGCGGCTGGTCACGAGTCTGGAGATCGCCGGGCGGGCCAACGGCCATCACCCCGAGCAGCGCCGCGAGGTGTTGCGGGCGGCGACCAAGCACTACCGGACGGCCATGACCGCGTTCGCCCAGATGACGAACCTGGATGTGTGGTACGCCAGTTACGACTTCGAGGCGAAGTTCGCCCAGTTCTCGATGAAGCGACCCAAGAAGTCCGTGAAGGAGACCAAGAAGGCCATCGCCAAGGCCCACACCCGCGATTCGATGCAGGGCCTGGAGAAGTTCACCGAGGTCGTCGATGGACAGCGCCGCATCGTCCACCACCCCCCGCTGATCGTCCGCCTGCCGGAACTGGTGGCCAGCCGCACCGACGTGACATCTGAGCAGGCGGAGCAGGAGGTCCGCGACGTGATTGAGGGCTGTCGCGGCACGCTCGAACCCGACCGCCGACTGCTGCTGGAGCAGTACGAGTACGTCGACACGGCGCTGAAGGTCGTGGGGGTGGGCGGTGTCGGGACCAGGGCGTGGCTGGTGCTGATGCTCGGCCGGGACGGTAGCGACCCGCTGTTCCTGCAGGTCAAGCAGGCAACGGAGTCGGTGCTCGAGCGGTTCGTGGGCAGTGCCGGGTTCAGCAACGCCGGTCAGCGGGTGGTCGCCGGTCAGCGGCTGATGCAGTCGACCAGCGACTCTTTCCTCGGATGGCACAGCCTCACCAGCGCTGAGGACGGCAAGACCCGTGACTACTACGTGCGGCAGCTGCGGGACTGGAAGGGCTCGGCCGACGTCGACGACATCGACCCCGGCCGGCTGTACACGTATGGCCAGATGTGCGCGTGGACGCTGGCGAAGGCCCACGCCCGCTCCGGGGACCGCATCGCCATCGCCGCCTACCTCGGCAGGGGCCGCAAGGGCCGCAAGTTCGACAAGGCGATCGCCCGGTTCGCGGCGGCCTATGCGGACCAGAACGAGCGTGACTATGCCGCGCTGAAGCAGGCGGCCGCCAGCGGCCGGATCGAGGTGGAATCCGGTCTGTAGCCGGCCGGGCTGCCCGGGGCCGCAACCCCTTGTGGATCCGCACAGGCTGCCACGACAACCGATGCCGTGACAGCCTGTGCAGCATGACCTTGAGTCCTGATGAGAGTGCGGCCCGCGGAAGGGCCGCCCGTGTCCGCACCCCGCGATCCAGCCACGCGCGGTTCCAGCCGGCGGCCGACCGGCCGGATCCGGTCGCTCTGCTGGAGTCGCAGGCAGTCAGCCGGGCGCAGGAACTCGTGCCCATCCGTTACGGCCGGATGCTGGTCTCGCCGTTCACGTTCTACCGGGGGGCCGCCCTGGTCATGGCCAGCGACCTGTCCGGCACCCCGGACTCCGGGTTACGGGTGCAGGCCTGCGGCGACGCGCACCTGTCCAACTTCGGGGTGTTCGGCTCACCCGAACGACGACTGGTCTTCGACATCAACGACTTCGACGAGACCGCGCCGGGCCCCTGGGAGTGGGACGTCAAACGGTTGGTCACGAGTCTGGAGATCGCCGGGCGGGCCAACGGCCACGACGCGGATCAACGCCGGGAGGTCGTGCTCGGCGCGACCCGCGCATACCGGATGTCGATGGCCGGCTTCGCGCAGATGAAGAACCTGGAGGTCTGGTACGCCAGGTTCGACTTCGAGGAGCAGTTCGAGCAGTTCCGCAGCACCCGGCCGGCCAAGGCCGTGAAGATGACTGAGAAGCAGATCGCGAAGGCCCGGACCCGTGACTCGATGCATGCCCTCGGCAAACTCACCGAGGAGGTCGATGGCCGCCGGCGCATCGTTCACCAGCCCCCATTGATCGCGCGGCTCGACGAGCTCGCGGCCAACCGCACGGACCTGTCCGCCGACGATGTCCGGCGCGAGATGGGTGCGCTGCTGAGAGGCTACCGACGCACACTGCCGACTGATCGGCGCCATCTGCTGGACCAGTTCGAGTACGTCGACACCGCCCTGAAGGTGGTCGGGGTGGGCAGTGTCGGCACCAGGGCATGGATCATCCTCATGCTCGGCGGGGACGGCGACGACCCGCTGTTCCTGCAGGCCAAACAGGCCCAGGAGTCGGTCCTGGAGCGATTCGTCGGACGCGCCGGGTTCCGCAACGCGGGTCAGCGGGTCGTGGCCGGTCAGCGGCTCATGCAGTCGGCCAGCGACATCTTCCTGGGGTGGCAACGCCTGACCAACCCGGTGGACGGTGTGGAGCGCGACTTCTACGTGCGCCAACTGCGCGACTGGAAGGGTTCGGCCGGCGTTGACGACATCGACGCCGA
>DAOMFH010000138.1:0-5709 GCA_035429705.1 Actinomycetota bacterium | reverse complement strand
CAACGCTGCAACAGTCGCGAGGCACCAGCCGCCAACGCTGCATTCGCGTGTCCGTGCTGTCAGGTGCGCCCGGGGGCGTGGGGCTGTGGTCCTGGGGGGTCCGCCCAGCCGCCGTGAGTGTTGCACTGTTGTTGGTTGGTCCGCGACTGTTGCAGGGTTGCTGGTTCGCCGGCCTGTAACCCCCCAACGCTGCAACAGTCGCGAGGCACCAGCCGCCAACGCCGCAACAGTCGCGAGCGGCCATCCCAACGGGCCGCCAGCGACTCGCCACCCCCGCATCTCCTCGGCCGCCCTCACGTTGCGGAGCCACCCGCCCAGCGAACTGGAATGCGCGGATGGCTCGCGAGACGGGGACCGACCTGACACTTGTGCTCCCGCGTAACACAAGCGCCCAGCCGAGCCCCTCATCGCCGTCCCGACGTCCACCCGGGTCCACCGTCGCGCCGGCGCTGGACCATCCGTAACGTAGGTGGGATGGCCCCTCCCGAGCAGTCCCGCGCCCCGCGTTCGCTGGCCGATGACCTGCGTTCACGCACCTCGGGCCAGATAACGGCGTTGCTGCGGTTGCGCCCGGACCTCATGCAACCCTGGCCGGCGGATCTGGGTCAACTCGCCCGGCGGGCCGCCGACGACGCCAGTGTTCTGGAGGCGATGCAGTCGCTGACGACTGCCGAACTGCGCGTGCTGGAAGTGTTCGCCTGCCTGCATGAGGCCACCACGGAGGCTGTATCGGACAAGTTGCCGGACGACCCTGATGTCATCCGCGATGCCGTCGATTCGCTGTGGTCGCGGGCGTTGTTGTGGGGTGCGATGGGCGTGTACCGGATCGTGCGGGCCGCGCAGCAGGCCTTCGGGCCGTACCCGTGTGGTCTGGCCGCGGCGACCGGCTCACCATTCGACGCCGAAGCGGCCCGGGAATGGGCCCGGTCGCTGGACCCCACGCTGCGGGAACGGCTGGTGTGGCAGGACCCCGTGGCCACTGGGCCAGGTGGCCCGGTCGTGGTGCGAGCGGACAAGTACGTCCTGCCCCGCGAGGTGTCCCTGCAGTTGCGCGAGGGGCTGTTCCTGCCGCCGGCAGTTCGACCGTCGCCCGGCCCGGCCGTCGAACCCGCGCCGGGCAGGTCTCTGTGGGCTCCGGTCGCCGGGGTCCGCTACGTGCTCACCGACCTGGGCCGCGAGCCGCTGCCCTGGCACCCGGCCCGGGGGGTGTCCCGTCGCGCGATCAGCGACCGGGCCACGGCCATGGCGGTGCCGGTGGAGGAACTGCTGGGCTGGCTCGAACTGGCCGCACTGGCCGGTCTGATCGGCCCCGAGGAGGGCGGATTGCGCCCGACGGCCGCTGCGCCCGGCTGGCTGCACGCTCCGGTCGGCCGGATGTGGGAGTCACTGGTCGCCGAGTGGCTGGTCAGCGAGCGGCCCCTGCCGGACTGCAGTCCCGAGGTCCTCGGATGTCTCACGACGGCCAGCACGCCCCGGACCGCCCTGCACCGGGCACACGTGCTGGCTGTCTGGCCGCATGCCGCGCGGGTGGACGCCGAATCGCTGCAACGGACCGTGTCCTGGTTGCGCCCTCGTATGCACGAGGCGGCTGTCCAGGCGTCGTCGTTCCTCGCCGAGATCGAACTGCTCGGCCTGGTTGAGGCAGGGGTTCCCACGGCCGCTCTGGCGCTGCTGCCCGAGCGGCTGCCGGCTGCCGCCGAGCACGTCCCCGAGCCGCAGGCGCGTGCCCTGATCGTTCAGCCGGATCTGACGGTCGTGGCTCCGCTGTCCGTGGATTCACCGACGTGGCGGTTGCTGCAGGACATCGCACATGTGGAGTCGTGGGGGCCGGTCACTACTCATCGCATCGATCCGGCGCGGATCCGGCAGTCGGTCGCCGGACACGACGTGCAGGAACTCCTGGAGCGGCTGACGGGTGCATCCCGCACACCCATTCCCGCCACTGTGGAACACGCGGTTCGGGACGCGGGCAATGCCGCGACGGTGCGCGTCTATCGGACCACGCTGGTGGCCGCCGGACCGGAGAGCGCCGAGGTGCTCGCGGCGATCGGCCTCAAGCAGGTCCGCGGCTTCGCCAGTGATCTGCCCCCGGATCTGCTGGCCCGCCGGCTGGCCGAGGCCGGGATCAGCACGGCGACGGACGCGCCGGCCACGCCCGGCCAGCCGCTGGATCATGCCCGGTCCGCTCCCGTGCCCGACGAGTCAGCGGTGAGCCGACTGGTCGAACACCTCACCGGGGCGCAGGCCGTGACCGAGGGCAGCCCTCCGCCGCTACGGCCGGCCGATCCGGACACAATGGGGCAGGTGTGCCAGCACGCGATCAGCAACGCCGAACGCCTCTGGCTGTCCTACTCCGAGGGGGGCCAGGTCCGAACCGACCTCGTGGAGCCGGTGGAACTGCGCTCCGGGCGGCTGACGGCCTGGAGTTTCACAGCGGGGCGCACGGTCTCGGTGCCGCTTGCGCAGATCGCCGCCCATGGGAGGGCCGATGACTGAGGGTCCGCTGATCGTGCAGAGCGACCGCACCCTGCTGCTGGAGGTAGACCATCCCCAGTCGCAGGACTGCCGGCGAGAGATCGCCGTGTTCGCCGAACTGGAACGCTCCCCGGAGCACGTGCACACCTACCGGCTCACCAGGCTGGGCCTCTGGAACGCCCGTGCGGCGGGTCATGACGCCGAGCAGATCGTCGACACGCTGGTCCGCTACTCGCGCTTCCCGGTCAGTCCGGCCCTGCTGCTGGACATCACCGAGACCGTTGGCCGTTACGGCCGGCTCGAACTGCACAACCACCCGGCCCACGGTCTGGTGCTGGTCAGTCACGACCGTGCTGTCCTGGCCGAGGTGCTGCGGCACAAGAAGACGGCCGGGATGCTGGGATCGCGCATCGACGAGGACACGGTGCAGGTCCACCCCAGTGAGCGGGGCCGGCTCAAGCAGGCACTGCTGGCAGTCGGGTGGCCGGTTGAGGATCTGGCCGGCTACGTCGACGGCGAGCATCACCCGATCGAGCTCGTCGAACGCGACTGGCACCTGCGCGAGTACCAGCGGCACGCCGCCGAGAACGTGTTCCACGGCGGATCCGGTGTGGTCGTCCTGCCCTGTGGGGCCGGCAAGACGATCGTGGGGGCCGCCGCGATGGCACTGGTTCAGACCACGACGCTGATCCTGGTCACGAACACGGTCGCGGCCCGGCAGTGGCGTGACGAACTGATCGCTCGCACATCCTTGACGGCCGAGGAGATCGGCGAGTACAGCGGTCAGACCAAGCAGATCCGGCCGGTCACGATCGCCACCTACCAGATCCTGACCGCGAAGCGGAAGGGTGTGTACGCGCACCTGGAACTTTTCGACGCCCGGAACTGGGGCCTGATCATCTACGACGAGGTGCATCTGCTGCCCGCACCCGTGTTCCGCTTCACCGCGGACATCCAGAGCCGCCGGCGGGTGGGACTGACCGCGACCCTGGTACGCGAGGACGGCCGCGAGTCCGACGTCTTCTCGCTCATCGGCCCCAAGCGCTTCGACGCACCATGGCGCGAGATCGAGGCGCAGGGTCACATCGCGCCCGCGGACTGCTGCGAGGTCCGCGTGAGCCTCACCGAGTCCGAGCGCATGGGCTACGCCCTGGCCGAGCCGGAGGACCGCTACCGGCTGTCGGCCGCCACCCCGGCCAAGGGGGATGTGGTGCGGAGGCTGGTCGCCGCGCATCCCGACGATCAGATCCTGGTCATCGGGCAGTACCTCGACCAGCTCGAGGAACTGGCCACGGACCTCGTCGCCCCGTTGATCACCGGCAAGACCCCGGTGGCGCAGAGACAGGTCCTGTTCGACCAGTTCCGGCGGGGGGAGATCCACGTACTGGTCGTCAGCAAGGTAGCGAACTTCTCGATCGACCTTCCGCAGGCCCGGGTGGCGATCCAGGTGTCGGGTACCTTCGGCTCCCGCCAGGAGGAGGCACAGCGATTGGGGCGGGTCCTGCGGCCGAAGCCAGACGGCGGCGCGGCGCACTTCTACACGATCGTGACCCGCGACACCGTCGACGCGGAATTCGCCGCCCATCGGCAACGTTTCCTGGCCGAGCAGGGCTACGCCTACCGGATCACGGACGCGGCAGACCTCTGACCCGCAGACTGGGTTCAGTGGGCGGGCGGCGGGGACGTCCACCGCATTACGGAATCGGGTCTGGACAGGATCGCGCTCATGTGCGCAGAATGGTCCCGAGAAGGTCACGATTTGATTACGACGAGGGGAGGGTTGGGATGATCATCCAGCACTCGGTCGCCACATCCGGCACACGGAGCAGCGACTCCGACCGGGCCGAACTGAACCGGACCGCGGATCGCCTCGTCCTCGAGGTTGTCACAAGCGTGGATGACGGGTACACCGGCGTGCCGGAGTGCCAGCGGCTGATCGCCTGGCTCGGGGCGGAGTTCCTGCCCTTCGTCTCCCCGCGATTCCCGGACCCGCCGTCCGACCTCGTTCAGTTGCGGATGGTGCTCGACGACCTGCACGGTTCCAGCGGCTCCGAGGCCGCGCAGTTGTCCCTTCGGGCACGCTCCCTGGTCTTCCGGCTCTTGTAGCCGCAAGCAACTTCCCGTCGCCTCCCTCGGGAAGTCACAAGTGGACCCCGGTTCTCCTCCCCCCCAGAGCCGGGGTCCACTGATGTGCGCAGAGCTCACGGGTCGGGCTGAACCACGGGTTCCCGCTCCGTCTTCGCCCACGTCGCATTACCACGAAGTTGCTTCCACACTCCGATGCCCAGTCGATCACGTGCGTGAGGGCGTGGAGTCCAGACGGGCCTTCGGGATCGGCAACACGGCGACCGACGCACTGGAGGCCCCCGGTGTCGGCCCCCGGTGCTGGTGCCCCCCGAGTCGTCGGAGTGGCTTGAGGGAGTCGAGGCGGGATCGTTGATCCTGGTGGGCAGTGATACCGAACGCATCCACTCGGTCGCCTTGCGACTGCTGGCCGATGCGCCTGCCCGTGAGGCGATGACCGCGGGCCGCAACCCGTTCGGCGACGGGCATGCCGCCCCGCGGGTGGGCCAGGCGCTTGAGCATCTGATCTTCAACACCGCGCCGGACCCCTACAGGGTGGCGTTCGGCCGCGAACGGGTGCTGGAAGCCTCCGGCTTCGACCCGGAGGAGATCGCCCCGACCTCGAGCAAGATCGCCGCTGCCCACCCCGAGGTCGTCTCCGGCTCAACGGTGACGGCCCGCTTCGCGGCCCTGCGCAGGCAGGGCGCCGCTGGGGGGCTTCAGGGGGCAAGGGGAGTGCTGGGTCCGGCCACCGGGGCTGTCACGCCGGACCCGTTCCCCCGGGTCCTGCGTGCGTGTTCTCGACCGGGTTCGGGTCGCCAGGGCGAATGCGCGGTTGCCAGTCGAAACGCGACTGCTGCGGCGTTGGGGGGTGACCCGTCGCGACTGTTGCGGCGTTGGGGATTTGCCATGATCAACATCCCCAATCCTGCAACAGTCGTGCTCTGGGGGGTGACCACGGCTACAGACAGTCGTGCTCTGGGGGTGACCACGGCTACAGACAGTCGTGCTCTGGGGGTGACCACGGCTACAGACAGTCGTGCTCTGGGATGGCAACGCCGCGGCATTCACGACGCCAGGCACCGGCGACTTCGCGCATGTGATGGGCAAGCAGCGCCGGCAGATGCGACGAGGGGCCGACCCGGTGTGGATCGGCCCCTCGCTGGTGTG
>DAOMFH010000137.1:1255-5715 GCA_035429705.1 Actinomycetota bacterium | reverse complement strand
GTCCGGAACGACCCGGGCACGATGCGCGCCCTGCCGGTCTTCAAGACCGTGGCCACCTGGGCGGTAGCACTGCTGGCGGTCTCCGGTCTGGGTGCGGCGTTCAGCCGGATGAACACGCCCAGCGAACTGTGGACGACGTCTTTCGGAGTCCTGATCATCCTCAAAGTGTCCTTGCTGGCGGCCCTGCTGCTGACCGCGCGGACGCTGCAGACCCGTGTGGTCGGCGCCGGATCTGCGCAGCGGCCCACTCTCGTGCGCTTCGCCGCGATCGAGGTCGTGCTGATGGCCGCCGCGGCCGGGATCGGCGTCGCCCTCGCGCAGACGCCGTACCCGCGCATCCAGATCGAGTTCCCCACCAACGCCGAGACCCTGCTGGGCAGGTTCTTCCCCCCGGAGCCCACGGCCGCGCGGGTCTTCCTGGGGTGGTCGACCGAACCGCTGTTCCTGGGACTGGCCGCGCTGGGCATCGGGCTCTACCTGTCCGGGGTGATCCGCCTGCACCGCCGCGGCGACTCCTGGCCGGTCCTGCGCACGATCGCCTGGGTGACCGGGTGGCTGTCCATCGTCTGGGCGACCAACGCCGGGGTCTCGGTCTACGCATTGGTCAGCCTGAAGTGGCACATGGTCGCCCACATGGTGCTGTCGATGATCGCGCCGATCCTGTTGGCCATGTCTGCGCCGCTGACTCTGGCGCTGCGGGCGTTGCCGACCACGCATGGAGAGCGCCGGGGTGCCCGGGAGTGGATCGTCTGGGGGATGCACACCCGGCTGGCGAGTTTCATAACGCATCCGCTGTGGGCGCTGTTCGTCTTCACCATCGGGCTCTACGGCCTGTACTACACCCCGCTGTTCTCGTGGCTGATGAGCAGCCACGTCGGCCACCTGGCGATGCAGGTGCACTTCATCGCGGCCGGCTACCTGTTCGCCTGGGTCGTGATCCAGACCGATCCGCTGCCCCGCGACCTTCCGCACTGGCAGCGGTTGATGCTTGCCACGGTGGCCATGCTCCTGCACGCGTTCTTCGCGGTGCCGATCATGATGGCCTCTGCTGCGTTCGGGTCAGCGTGGTATTCCCAGGTGCAGCCGCCCTGGTTGCCGGACCTGGTCGCCGACTCACGGGACGCCGGTGCGATCGCGTGGGGGATCGCCGAGGCGCCGACGTTGCTGCTGGTCATCGCGGTCGCGGTGCAGTGGGCCCGGGCCGACACCCGTGAGGCCACCCGTCGGGATCGGCGGGTGGACCGGGACGGTGACGCCGAACTCGCCGCGTACAACGAGCAGTTGCGACGCCTGGCCGAACGGGACCAGGCCTGAGGGGCCGATGCTGGAGCTGGCTGCGCGCACATGGCAGTCTCAGGGGGTGCGCACCCTGATCGCGGCGGTAACGGCCCTGCTGCTGGCCGGGTGCGTGAGTCAGGCACCGCCACCGGTGACTCCCTCCGCGAGCCCGACGACCAAGCGAACCCAGGAATTCCGCACCACACTCACCATGGGCCACGGCGTGGACCACACAGTCGGCAAGGACGCGGAGAAGACGTATGGCTGGGCGGACTACACCGGGCGGGTGCGATTGCTCGACAACGGGTTCCAGGCGCAGTTGCACGTGGCCAACGACTATCTGAAGGGCAACGGGACGTTCGAAGGATTCCTGACACTCGAGTCGCCGGAGGGTGACATCGGCCTGCGCGTGACCGGCGTTGCCGGCCCGGGTCCGTACGGCGACGGGTCCGCGTACACGGGGGAGACGGAGATCATCGGTGGCACGTCGCAGTATGACACCCTGGCGGGGAGGGGTCTGTTCACCGGCGAACGCGCAGGTGACCCCGGCTCCCCCGTCAGTGTCGTGGTCACACTGGAACTGATCGACGCGAAGTAGGAGACCCATGCAGGACGACGAGGATCCCCGCCCCCTACGCGGCGGCGCATTCGACTACCGCGGCGCGGCCGTTCCCGAATACGCGCCGGAGTTCGACCATGAGCCGGATCCCGGAGAGGTCGTCTGGGGGTGGGTTCCGTTCGAGGAGGACCCGTCGCGCGGCAAGGACCGGCCCCTGGCCATCGTGGGTCGCGCGCTGGACAAACCCGGCGATCTGGTCTGCTTCCTGCTGTCCAGCAAGGACCGGGCCGGGGACGATGACTGGGTGCCGATCGGATCGGGCAACTGGGACGCCCAGCACCGGCCGTCGTGGGTCAACATCTCCCGGCCGCTGGCAGTCGCCCCCGAGGCGGTGCGCCGCGAGGGCGGCGAACTGACCCGGGAGCAGTTCGACGAGTTGGTCGAGGCTGCGCGCCGGAGGTTCCCGCCGCGCAACTGATCCGGATAACGTGCTGCGGGCTACTCGACCCCCCACTGGTAGGTCTGCTTGTGGATCCGGAAGTACATGTACGTCTGGGCGTGGCGCACGCCGTCGATGGCGCGGATGCGGTTCAGCAGGCTGAACAGGTGCTGGTCGTCGCTGGCGAAGACCTCCGCGAGCAGGTCGATCCCTCCGGCGGTGGACACCAGGTAGTCGACCTCGTCGATCGCGCCGATCGCGTTGGCGGCCGCCTGCACGTCCCCATCGACGTTGATCGCCACCATCGCCGCGCGCGGAAACCCCATCTGCAACTGGTCGGTGACGGCCACGATCTGGATCGCCCCGCTGTCGAGCAGGCGGCGGACGCGTTGGCGAACCGCGGCCTCGGACAGGCCGACTTCCTTGGCTACGTCCGCATAGGCGCGGCGACCGTCACGCTGCAGCAACCGGATGATTGCGCGGTTGGTCTCGTCCAGCGTCAGTTCACTCACCAGGGAATTCTGGCCCAGAATCCGGTCTTCGGCAATGCTATCCGCAGATTGAACCTGCTCCGGCCGCTGAATCCGTAGCACTGAGACTGAACGGACGAGGGACAACCAGCCCCCGTTCTGGTTACGCTGAGGCAATCGCAGCGAACCAGGTATCGATAGGAGTGGTAATGCGCGAGGTCAACAACGTCGTCAACGGTGTCGTGGGACCCGGACAGGGACAGCCTCTGGATCTGGTCAACCCCAGCACCGGAGAAGTGTTCGGCCAGGCACCGGTTTCGTCCGCGGCGGATGTGGATGCCGCGGTCTCAGCCGCTCATGCGGCCTACCTGAAGTGGCGCGAGTCCACGCCGTCGGTGCGCCAGAAGGCGATGCTGGCCATCGCTGATCTTGTGGAGCAGAACGCCGAGGAACTCGTCGCCCTGGAGTCGGAGAACACCGGCAAGCCGATCCCGGTGACCATGTCCGAGGAGATCCCGCCGATGGTCGACCAGATCCGGTTCTTCGCCGGAGCGGCCCGGGTGCTCGAGGGCCGTGCGGCCGGTGAGTACATGGAGGGGTTCACGTCCATGATCCGGCGCGAGCCCGTGGGCGTCATCGCGCAGGTGACCCCGTGGAACTACCCGATGATGATGGCGGTCTGGAAGTTCGCACCGGCCATCGCCGCCGGCAACGCTGTGGTGCTCAAGCCGTCCGACACCACGCCGGTGTCGACCGCGCGACTGGCGCAGATGATCGCCGAGGCCGAGATTCTGCCCCCCGGCGTGTTCAACGTCATCGCCGGCGACCGGGACACCGGCAGGGCGCTGATCGCCCACCCCGGGATCGACATGGCGGCGATCACCGGTTCGGTGCGCGCGGGTATGCAGGTGGCCGAGGAAGCTTCGAAGATGGTCAAGCGGGTCCACCTAGAACTCGGGGGCAAGGCCCCAGTCGTGGTGTTCGACGACGCCGACCCGGCCAAGGCCGCCGAGTGGCTGGCCGTGGCGGGGTACTTCAACGCCGGCCAGGACTGCACGGCCGCGACCCGCGTGCTGGTGCAGGACGGGTTGCACGACGAGTTCGTGGCCGCGTTGGCCGAGCAGGCGAAGAACACCGAGACGACCCACGCCAAGGGCGCGGCCAGCGAGGACGTGCTGGTGCCGCCGCTGAACAACCTGGCCCAGTTCGAGAAGGTCATGGGCTTCCTCGAGCGCAAGCCCGGCCATGCCAACATCGCGGCCGGTGGTTCCCGCGAGGGTGACCGCGGCTACTTCCTCGAGCCGACCGTCGTGGTCGACATGCAGCAGGACGACGAGATGATCCAGAACGAGATCTTCGGGCCGGTCATCACGGTGCAGCGCTTCGACGACGAGGCCAAGGCGATCGAGTGGGCCAACGGGGTGGACTACGGCCTGGCCAGTTCTGTGTGGACCGAGAACCACGGCCGCGCGATGCGCATGGCCAAGGCGCTGGACTTCGGCACCGTGTGGATCAACACCCACATCCCGCTGGTCGCCGAGATGCCGCACGGTGGTTACAAGCGCTCCGGGTACGGCAAGGACCTGTCGATGTACGGGTTCGAGGACTACACCCGGATCAAGCACGTGATGAGCTCGCTCGAGGCCTGATCAGCAGTTCGCATCAGGGCCGCTGGGGTGACCTGGCGGCCCTGACGCGCGCGTTGCGTGTTGCC
>DAOMFH010000137.1:0-1155 GCA_035429705.1 Actinomycetota bacterium | reverse complement strand
CCCCCGAACTCGCCTACGGTTTCGTCAGCGCATTGCGCCAAACGCTACGGAAACCGTACCCTGGGTGGATATCCAGCAAGGAGTTCCATGCGAGTCCTGATCATCGGCGCCGGCGGTGTCGGTTCTTCTGCCGCGCTCATCGCCGCACGCCGTGACTTCTTCGAGCACATCGTCATCGCCGACTACGACGGTGAGCGCGCCCGGGATCTGGTCGCGCGGATCGCCGACCCCCGGTTCAGCGCGATCCACCTCGACGCGACCGACGCCCAGGCGGTGGCGCAGGCCTGCCGCAGCCACCAGATCACCCACGTGCTGAACGTGGTCGACCCGCGGTTCGTCATGAGCATCTTCGAAGGTGCCTTCCTGGCCGGGGCTGACTACCTGGACACCGCCATGAGCCTGTCCAGCAAGCACCCCGACAAGCCGTACGAACTGTGCGGGGTCAAACTCGGCGACGACCAGTTCGCGTTCGCCGAGGCGTGGCGGGAGCAGGGCCGGCTGGCGCTGGTCGGGATCGGGGTCGAACCGGGCCTGGCCGACGTGTTCGCCCGGTACGCGGCCGACCACCTGTTCAGCGAGATCGACGAGCTGGGCGTGCGCGACGGCGCCAACATCGTGGTCGAGGGCTACGAATTCGCCCCGTCGTTCTCCATCTGGACGACCATCGAGGAGTGCCTCAACCCGCCGGTGATCTGGGAGAAGGACAAGGGGTGGTACACGACCGAGCCGTTCAGCGGCGCGGAGGTGTTCGACTTCCCCGAGGGCATCGGCCCGGTCGAGTGCGTCAACGTCGAGCACGAGGAAGTGCTGCTCATGCCGCGCTGGGTCGACGCCAAGAAGGTGACGTTCAAGTTCGGCCTCGGTGACGAGTTCATAGAGGTGCTCAAGATGCTGCGCAAACTCGGGCTCGACAGCACCGAGAAGGTGCAGGTCCACCACCACGAGGTGAGCCCGCGCGACGTCGTGGCCGCGGTGCTGCCCGACCCGCTGACGCTCGGCGACAAGATGACCGGCAAGACGTGCGCGGGGCTGTACGTGACCGGAACCGGCAAGGACGGCCGGCCCAGAGCCGTCTACCTGTACCACGTCAGTGACAACGAGTGGACCATGAAGGAGTACGGCGCCCAGGCCGTCGTCTGGCAGACGGCGATGAAC
>DAOMFH010000136.1:0-5726 GCA_035429705.1 Actinomycetota bacterium | reverse complement strand
GCCTCCTGCTCGTCCTCCTCGGTGTAGTCCCCGTCGTACGGCGAGAAGTACGCCAGGGGGTACCGCCTCGAGAAGTTCTTGACGAACGAGGTGATCAGCGCGGCGATCGGCAGGGACATGAAGGCCAGCATGGGCCCGCCGAGCGCACCTCCGGCCATGGCCGCTCCGAACGCGACCCCGCCGTTGATCTCCATGGTCCTGGCGCTGATCTTGGGGCTGAGGAAGTAGTTCTCGAGCTGCTGGTAGATCAAGGTCCAGATCAGCAGCGCCACCGCGGCGCTCAGGCCCTGCAGGGCCCAGGTCAGCACGATCGGCACCGCCGCGCCGATGTAGGTCCCGATCGCCGGGATGAACTCGGCCACGAACCCTTCGAAGATCGCCATGGGCAGGGCGATCCCCCAATCCACTCCGACGACGAGCATCACGAAGAAGAACAACCCCCCGTTGATGACCATCAGCAGCATGCGCGAGTACAGATACCCGCCGGTCTGCTCGATCGCGGTGTCAAACGCCCAGCCCAGACGCTGCTGCTGCTCCGGGGCGAACTTGCGCAGGATGGCCCGCCGGATCCGTGGGGCGTCCGCAGCGAAGTAGAACGAGAACATCGCGATCGTGAAGAACTGGAAGATCAGCCCGATCGTGTTGCCGGCCAGGCCCAGTATGTCCGAGGCGTGGTTCTGGACCCAGTCCTGCACGTTCTCCTGGGCGGCACTGAACGCGGGGTCGGTCTTGGACGTCGGGAAGTCGGTGCCGAACTGCTCGTTGATCCGCGGAATCGCCGACTTGAGGCTGTTGCTGAGCTCGCCGGCCACGTTCACCAGGCCGGGGATCATGATGAAGACCAGCACGATCATGAACAGTGCGGCGAGGAAGAACACCAGTCCGGTGGCTGAGCCGCGTTTCATCCCCCGCTTCATGTGCAGATGATTGACCGCGGGTTCCATGGCAATGCCGAAGAACCAGGCGATGAACAGCATGGACAGCAGGCTGCGGGTCTTCATGGCCATCAGGATCAGTACGGCGGTCACCAGGACCACCAGCACCACCCGCCAGATGATCCGGCGCACCATGGGCATCACCCAGTCCGGCGGCTGCGGTACCGGGCCGAGCGGCGAGGGCGTCGCCGCAGGGGGCCCGGGCAAGGTGTCTCCGAAGGCGCCGGCGGGTACTGCTGGTTCCGGGTGCTTCTCGCTCACTGTCAGCCTCCTGTCCGCGGCTCACGATAGTGGGCCGGTTGATCTTGGCGGCGCCGAACGCCGGTGTGTCGCCGACTGGCGGTCGGGATCATCGTGGCGGGTTCAGTCGCCGGTTGAG
Source organism: Actinomycetota bacterium (assembly GCA_035429705.1). GTDB lineage: Bacteria > Actinomycetota > Actinomycetes > S36-B12 > UBA10799 > JADKAV01. The sequence continues at coordinate 4,412 of DAOMFH010000136.1, read as the reverse complement.
CGCCCGGCCGACCATGGCCCCGGTCATGACCCCGATGACCGAGCCCGCCACCACGTCACCGGGGTAGTGCACTCCGGTGTGCACGCGCGAGTACGCGACCGCCGTGGCCGCCACATGCAGGGGCAGCGCCATGCGTGGAGCCGCTGCCGAGACCCCCTGCGCGAAGGCGAAGGCGGACGCGGAATGGCCGGACGGGAAGGAGGTGGAGGTGGGCATGGGCACGAAGCGGTCCTCAGCGTCGTGCGACCGGTCGGGCCGGTCGCGGCGGGCGACGATCTTGACGCCGGCGTTAACCAGCAGGCTCGCCGCTGCGATGCTGGCGACGCCGGTGAGTGCGGCCCGTCGGCCTCGCGACCCGCCGAGCGCCGCCATCCCCCCGGCGATGGTCAGCCACAGCACCGACTTGTTCGCCGCCTGCGACAGGGCCCGCAACCCCTCGTCGAGGTTCGGGGTCGGGGTGTTCGCCACGGCTGCGTAGAGCGCGTGGTCGACTGCCGACAGCTCGCTGCCGATCGTGCGTACGGTGTCCAGTCCGCTCATTGTGTGTGCACCTCCGGGTCGGGCAGCGCGCGGCCCCGCGCCACGCGGAACAGGTCGCCGATGGAGATGTCCCGCGACCAGCGCCGCCGCAGCCTGCCCACCGTCGCCTCCGGAACCCGTACCCGCAGGCCGCCGGGATGGATCGCGAACCGCAGGGGGGTGGTTAGCTCCAGGGCCTCTCCATCCACCCCGGCGAAGGCGGTTCCGGACCGGGACCGCACCTCGAACTCGCCAGCGGTGAACTCGTGGACGTTCGGGTCGCGCCGGGCCAGGCCGAATGTCGACCGGGCCACGAGTCGGCCGGCTTCCGCCCCGGTCCGGGCGCTGATGGTGAAAACGCCCAGCCGGCCACTGGTCAGGGAGCGACGGCTGGCCACGTCCAGTTTGGGGCCCAGCACGTACGGGTTGTTGGAGACCAGGACGACGAAGGCGCCGTCCACTTCGGTGCCGTCAGGGGTCCGGAACTGCAGGTCGAAGGGTTCCTCGTGCTCACCCAGCAGCTGGGGCAGCAGGTCCAGGGAGGTCTCCAACTTGGCGTCGCGATAGGAGTCCCGCTGCACGATGGTGGCGTAGACCCCCATCGAGACGTTGTTGACGAACAGCCGGTCGCCGACGGTCGCGTAGTCGATGCGCCGCTCGAGGCCGTGGGAGAAGGCCGCGATGCCCTCGGCCGGGTCGTCGCGGTCCAGGCCGAGGTCCATGGCGAAGTGGTTGCGGGTTCCGGCGCTGACGCACACGAACGGGATGTCGTGCTCGATCGCGACGGAGGCGACCAGTGCCTGCGACCCGTCCCCACCGGCCATGCCCAGGCAGTCCGCCCCCCGTGCGATCGCATCGCGGGCAAGCTGCTCGAGGTCGTCACCCGGCCCGAGCATGATCACCTCCACGCCCTGCTGCTCGGCCGCCTGCTGCAGCCCGAACTTCGCCACCTTGCCGCCGCCGGACTTGGGGTTGGCGATCAGCACCGGGTGGCGAGGCTTGTCGAACGGAACGCCATCCACCTTGCGCGAACCGGCCACGGCCATCCTCGTCTGGCCCGCGGCCAGGGCAGTCAGGGCGATGACCGCCAGTGCGACGACCAGCGACCAGCCGGCGTCGGCGATGCTGCCGACCAGCGCGACGATGATCAGGATCAGTGCGGCGGCGAGACCGACTATGCCGAGGATGCGTTTGGTCCCGCGTTCGGTGACCATCCACCAGCCGCCGGCCCCGAGCAGCACGAGACCGAACACGGCCAGCAGCAGCGCGCCGGGCCGGTTGACCAGCATCAGGAACACCATGACCGTGAGCAGTCCGACGCACACCAGACTCGTCCACGCGGCGATCCGCTGTCCCCGGGTGGGAGCGTCCATCGCACCTCCTTAGGTCCGCCGTCACAGTACTCTTCCGCGAATGCCGGCGGTATCGCCCGCCTGGGATGATCGTGCCGCTCCCGGCGAGCCCACGAATCCCCCGAATGGGGTGAGGCATCCGCATCGGCCGGGGCGACAGCGGACCGGAGAAGTTCGGGCGGGTGCCCGGCGGCGGGGGTGACGACGCGCTTACGATGCAGGTGCTGATGAAGGGATGGATATGACAGAAGCGCAAACAGATGACGTCGAACTCGGTCCGATCGACTACATCGTGATCGAGTACCCGGACGGCCGGCCGACGGGCGAGGCACTGCCCTACCTGATCGATCTCGTCGACCGGGGTCTGGTGCGGATCCTGGACGTGACGCTGCTGGCCAAGGATGCCGATGGAGATGTCGCCGTGCTCAGCATGGACGACCTGCAGGAGGCCGGCGACTTCGCGATCTTCGAAGGTGCCAGCAGCGGCCTGCTCGACGAGGGGGACATCGCGGATGCGGCGGCGATCCTTACGCCGGGCGCCGTCGGTGCGATCCTGGTCTATGAGAACACCTGGGCCGCGCCGTTCGCGACCGCGCTGCGGCGGGCCGGGGCGCAGTTGATCGCCAGCGGCCGGATCCCGGTCAACGCGATCCTCGCCGCACTGGAAGAAGAAGAGAAGGAGAACGCCTGATGCCCGGTCTGATTCGAGGAGTGGCCCGCACCGCGGTGATCGCCGGTACCGCGACTGCCGTGTCCAACGGGGTCTCCCGGCGCCAGTACGGCCGCTGGGAGCGCAAGGCCGAGGAGCAGCAGGCCCAGCAGCAGCCCGTTGAGCAGCAGCCTGTCCAGCAGCAGCCGGCACCGGCCCCGGCGCAGGAGTCGATGGACGACAAGATCGCCCAGCTGAAGCAGCTCGCCGAGCTGCACCAGCAGGGCATCCTCACCGACGACGAGTTCGCGGCCCAGAAGGCGAAACTGCTGGGCTGAAGCGCAAAGGTGGGCCCGGGCGTCGGGCCCACCGGCTGCCTTGCGTCGGCTAGCGGTGCGGCCGCTGCTTGCGCAGTTCCACCTTGGCGACCACACCCAGGTGCACCTCGTCCGGGCCGTCGGCCAGTCGTAGTGCGCGCGCCTGCGTCCAGGCCGCGGCCAGCGGGAAGTCGTCGCTGAGGCCGCCACCGCCGTGGATCTGCATCGCGAAGTCGATCACTCGCTGCGCCATGTTGGGTGCGGCGACCTTGATCTGGCTGACCTCGCTGATCGATCCCATGGCCCCGAAGGTGTCCAGTTTCCAGGCCGCGTTGAGAACGAGCAGCCGCGTGGAGTCGATTGCGATGCGGGCCTGCGCGACCCGTTCGCGGTTGCCGCCGAGGTTGATCAGCGGTTTGCCGAAGGCGGTGCGTTCCATGCCACGCTGACACGCCAACTCGAGGGACCGCTCGGCCAGGCCGATCAGCCGCATGCAGTGGTGCACCCGCCCCGGCCCCAGCCGGCCCTGGGCGATCTCGAACGCGCGGCCCTCGCCGAGCAGGATGTTCGACACGGGCACCCGGACGTCGCGGAACAGTACCTCGCCGTGTCCGACGGGCTCGTCGTAGTGGCCCATCGTGGGCAGCATCCGGACGACCTCCACGCCGGGGGCGTCGGCTGGGACGAGGACCATGGTGTGCTGGTGGTGGCGGTCGGCCGTAGCGTCGCCGGATCGACCCATGAACACGTAGACCCCGCAGTCCGGATGGCCGGATCCGGAGGTCCACCACTTGCGGCCGTTGATGACCACCTCGTCGCCGTCCACTATCGCGGTGGCCGCCATGTTGGTGGCGTCCGACGACGCGACGTCGGGTTCGGTCATGGCGAAGCCTGAGCGCATGGTCCCGTCGAGCAGCGGCTCCAGCCACTGTTCCTTCTGCTCGGGCGTGCCGTAGCGCAGCAGCACTTCCATGTTCCCGGTGTCCGGGGCGTTGCAGTTGAACACCAGCGGGGCGAGGAAGGATCGGCCCATCTGCTCGGCGACCGGCGCGTAGTCCACGTTGGACAACCCCTGTCCACCGTCGGTGCCGAACCGCTCGGCGTAGTCGGCCTCATGTCCGGCCGGCAGCCACAGGTTCCACAGTCCGCGCAGCCGGGCCTCGGCTCGCAGGCCGTCCAGCACGGGCAGCGGCTGCCAGGAGTCCCCTCCGCTCTCGCGGATCCGGCGAATCTCCTGGTGGTAGGCATCCTCGACCGGGGCGATCTCGTGATCGATGAAGGCGCGGACGCGCGCGGTCAGATCGGCTGAGCGAGGGGAGGGGGCGAAGTCCATGGTCGTACTCTATCACGCTATTGAGCAATGCTCAATGAGATACGTTGTCGGGTGACTCCGCAGCCTTGTTGTCCCCTGCGGTCTGTTGAGCCTTGTTGTCCCGCGTAGTGCTGGCAACCTTGTTGTCCCGTGCAGCCAGGCAACCTCGTTGACCCGCGCAGCCCGGCAACCTCGTTGACCCGCGCAGTCTGTTGAGCCATGCTCAGGAGATGGGTCGCGGGTCCTCGGGTCGGATGGCCCCC
>DAOMFH010000135.1:0-5784 GCA_035429705.1 Actinomycetota bacterium | reverse complement strand
TCCGACAACCGACGATCACTGACCGGCTTCACCCACCCAGCACGAGGCATAACCCTAAAACTACACCCATGTAACCTTAACTTAACGGTATTGGCTCTAGATCACCGTCCCGCGTGCTTTCTGCGTGGTAGCCTTGCCAACTGTCCGTAATCCAGCAGAGCGCTCAGGGGAAGAGACAATGCTTTCAGCCGTGATCGGATACATCGACGTGAGTACGGGTTCGTACCTGCTGACCGCCATCGCCGGGGGTTTCGCAACCGTGTGGTTCTTCCTGAGGACCAAGATCGACAGACTACTGGGCCGCCGGCCAACTCAGGAGCCCGCAGAGTCAGATCCGGAGGCGTTGCCAGGCACTGCTGAGCACCAGGCTGCTGAGTTGAAGCAAGAGTGAGAGCTGCCTCGGGCAGCTACCGTGACCCGGAGAACGCTGCCGTCGCCATCGGCGACCGCTGGTTCCGCGTTGCGGCTCCTGGATCAGCAGCGGCCCTGACGCGGCTGCGGGAGTCCGGACTCTACGGGTCGTTGGTGGGGCAGGGCGCCATCGTCGAGTACCAACTGGCGGATGCGCAGGAGGAACCGTTGGTTCTGAACCGGTACCGCGAGGCCACCGGTCGGGAGGTGATCCCCGGTTCTCGGGTGTTCGCAGTGGAGACGGTCGATCTGATCACCTACCCATGGGAGTGGCCGAATCACCTCCTCCAGGCAGCCGGGTTGCTGACGCTCGACATCCGTGAACAGTTGCTGACGCTGGGGCTCGACCTCAAGGATGCATCGGCATTCAACATCCAGTTCCGGGGGATGCAGCCGCTGCTCATCGACCTCGGGTCCATCGAGGTCTGGCGGCCCAACCCCACGTGGAACCCGACGCGGCAGTTCGTCGAGCACTTCATCAACCCGCTGGCAGTCGGGTCCGGACGGCACCTGAGCGCGGCAGACGTCTGGGACCTGTCTCGTCGAAGGGGGCTGCGGTCCGAGATGGCCCGATCGCTCATGCCGATGCGACTGCGGTGGCGACCGTCGTTGTGGGTGCTGCAGGCATCGACCAAACCCGTCGCGGATCACGCGCCCGTCGAGACGAAGTACGCCGAGCGTGCGCAACAGAACCAGGAGTTGGCACTCAAGGCCTCCTTGTCCCTCACGAGGCGGCTCCGCAGACAGACCCTGCGACTCGCCACAGCCGAGCATCGGACGACCTGGCAGGACTATGGCCGCCGCGAGCACTACGCGGACGCGGAGTTGGAGCGCAAGGTCACGATGTCGCGGGCTTTCGTGGAGCACGGATCCCGTGGGCGACTCGTGCTGGATGTTGGCGGCAACGACGGTCTTGTGGCCGTGGATCTGATCGCGAACGGGGCTGGAACGGTGATCGTCATGGACCCGGACTCAGGAGCCCTTGACGTGTTGAGTCGTAGCGTGGCGGGCACGCCGGAACTCCGGGGACGAATCACGCCTCTGTACGCCGACTTGGTCAATCTGACTCCTGCGTCGGGCCTGCTGAACAGTGAGTACAGCGCGTTCACCGATCGCATCCGGCCGACTGCCGTGCTGTGCCAGGCGGTGCTGCACCACATCGTGATCACCCAAGGCGTTCCGATGACCAGAGCGGTCGAGGCGTTGGCCGGTTTCGGTGCGCCGCTGATGGTGGAGTTCGTCACGGAGGATGATGCCAAGGCAGTGATGCTCCGCGCACAGATCCCGAACTGGTCCGGTGAGTACTCGACCCGAGCCCTGCTGGATGCGTTGGATCGGTGTTTCGTCGACGTGTCCGTGGTGGGGAGGACATCGGAACACCGGATTGCGGTGACCACGGGCCGGCCGAAGTCCTGATATGCGGAAACGGATTCGCGCGTTCGTCGGTGATCGTCAGGCCACCACACCCCTCGAGGTCGCCTCCTGGATCGTCGCCCTGCTCTTGCTGACCTTGGTACTCAGAACCAACCAGGTGCTGGCGGACAGTCCCTTCTTCTTCCTTGCGCACGACATGTCACCCAGGAGCCTCGTGCTGATCTGGATCGGGGCCGTCGGTCTCCTGCTGGTTATGTTGACCGGGCTGGCATTTCTCGCGAGGCGACTCACATCCGCACGGGTGTTTGACCTCATCGCAACCGTGGCCACGCTGGTTGCTGGCTTGTTCCTGCTGGGAAATGCCTTCGGGTGGGCGCTGGGAGTCCTCACCGGTGTTGGGTTCACGGTACTGTCGCGCCGCGTGGCGTTCGGCAAGCCACTGCTCGTGATCGCGGCGGTGACCTCCGTCATCCCACTGGCCCTCGTGCCTCCCAGTACCCAGAACGAGTACTCGGCCAGAATCGTGAGGTACCAGGACAGGGCAGATCGCCCCAACGTCCTGTGGATCATCGCCGACGCCGCGCAGAGCCAAGTCCTCTTCACCCCCAACGGCGAAGTCCGTCCGCTGTTCCCCAACCTGCGGAGGTTGCAGGAGACATCGACCACGTACTCCCGCGGTTATTCGACGGCGAACCATACCCCGCTTTCCGTGGCCTCCATGCTGAACGGCCTTGCCAGGATCCCACTGGGGGATAGGGATATCAAGGAGATGGAGGGGTCGCCCGGTATCGTCTCGTGGCTCGCACCTGCCTATGACGTGACCGTGGATTCGGAGGTGTTCAGAAGCCTGTGCACGTCCGAGCGGTGTTCGCAATCACGGTCTGCGGGCAACACGAAGATCGAGGACCTCGGCGTTCTCATCGCCGACGTCACAGCGGTGGCCGGCAACACGATGCAGCCAGCCCTGGCCGCGGCGTTTCCGCCGTTGGAGGGGCGCTGGCGGGATTTCTGGGCCACGCAGTCATCGGATGGGGGCCAGGCCGCGTCCAGCATCCAGGACTGGCTCACGCGATTGGGGACGCACGATCGTCCCCAGTTCGCCCTCTGGCACTCCCTCGAAACCCACGATCCTTACGATCGGGACTTCGAAGGCCGGCACATCTTCGATGAGCGGGAGTTGATGGCCAGCGGCGCCTGGTTCGACCTCAATGGATCATATCCGTCAGTGGTCGCGGAGAGGCTGGCGCGCAGGCTCTATCTGGCTGGCGCGGTCGCCTTCGACCGGCAACTCGGTGTTGCCATGGACCAGCTTCAGGCTTCGGATGAGTTCGGCGGGCTGATGCTTATCGTGTCCGCAGACCACGGTGTCGCCTTCTCACGTGGGTCCCACATCCGGGTCGGAGAGGATGCCACGATGCGCTGGAACGAAGTCGCACACGTTCCGCTCATGGTCAAATACCCAGGCCAGACCGAGCCCCGGTTGGTGTCGGAGCCCCGCTCGACGGCCCAGATCGTCGGCACGGTGCTTGACGCAGGCGGGGTGGTTGTGGAGGACGGGCCGGCTCTGGCGCCTCGCCTGGAGTTGCCGCCTGACGAGGGACCCTTCTTCGTCTCGGATATGGGTCTGGACACGCCGATGATCGAGGAGTTGCCCGGGGACCTTGTGATCAGCGACACCTGGACCCAGCGGGATCTCGAGGCACCCACCCAGGAGTTCCCTTTCGCTGCCACCGACCCCGACATCGCGCCTGGGGCGCCCCTGAAGGGTGCTTGGACCGAGTTCACTCCGAGTCGCATCGAGCTAACCCAGCGAACCTCCCCACTGCAACTGCTTGCCCTGGAGGATGACTCCGCGCAGTGCCCGGTCGAGGACAGTCGTGCAGTGGTCACCTTGAGCGGCAAGGCCGTCGTGGAGGTTGTCTGGGAACAGACCGGCAGGGCCGATCCGGATCTGGCTCGGGGTTGGGCCGTGGTTCCGCGCGCCCAGAAGGGCGACTACGCATTCTGGTGCCAGCCGGTCTAGACGGCCGCGTCTGTCGATACGGTGCTCCCATGACTGGGCAGGCGGTTGCGCAGGGTCGACGGCCTCTGTGGGCTGCCGCAGTGTTGATCGCCGTTCTGGTTGCAATGCGCATGATCATCTCGTTGCGCGGCTATCTTCTGCAGGATGACTTCGCTGTGCGCTACCGGGCGGCCACTCAGGGGTGGTCGATCGACTATGCCTTCGAGCCCTACAACGACCACATCAGCCCGGTTGGATACAGCCTGCAATGGCTCTTGCAGTGGATGTTCCCGGGGTCGCACATCGCCCTGGTTCTGGCCACCTCAGTCCTGCTGGTGATCACCCTCGGCTGCACAGGAGCGTTCGTCTGGATTCTGACGGAGCGGTTCGTGGCTGTAGCGATCACTTCGGTGGTCCTCGGACTCGGCCTGCTCACGTTCGAGGTCGGTACATGGTGGACGGTGTCCCTCTACTCGATGACATACCTGGCCTTCCTCGCCTTCGCGCTGTGGGCATTGGCCCGGGTTCTTCGATTCGAGGCGTACAAGGCCGGCGTCCTCGCGGGTTTCGCAGGTGCCGCGCTGTCTGACAGCAAGGGATTCCTGGGAATCATCGTGATCTTCGGCGTGGTGGCCGGGATCGATGTAACGGGTCATGGTCGGCTGGGCATGCGGGGCGCGTGGCAGCGCCTGCGGTGGGTCTGGTTGAGCGCTCTGGCCGTGAGTGGTGGGCTGATCGCGCTGTCGGCGTGGTCCACATCCGGAGTCCAGGGCTCGCTGACACTGGCTCGGGCAGTTCGCATGATGCGAGATCTGTGGGTGGTCAACATCGCGCCTGCTGTCTTCGGGGGCCCCTGGTGGTGGGATGACGTGCCCACGGCCGGCTGGGAGCCGACTCGTGTCTTGCCTGCTACGCCGGGATCCATCGGGTTCGCGTGCCTCCTGCTGACCCTCGCTGGGCTGGCCTTCGTGGTACGTCGCCGGCCGCACATAGCGGGATTCGTGCCCTATGCGATTCTGTACAGCCTCGCGACGACGGCGGTGCCGGTGGTGGGTCGGGCTGGCACCGCACTTGCCAGCCTCGCCTACCGGTACACCTACGACGTGGCCGTGCCGCTGTCGATCCTCATGTCATTGGCCGTCGTGCCGTTGTGGTGGCAGAAAGTGGAGGCCCGAAGGTGGGCATGGGCCGTTCCCGTGGGACTCGCCGTCTCAATGATGGTGTCGACGGTGGCGCCTGCTGTTGCCTGGGGGCGGAACGAGGCGAAGGACTACGTCCGTCGAGCGGTATCGGGATTCGGGTCGATCCCCGCAGGCCATGCGGTGATTCCGCAGGGAGTGCCGGAGGACCTCGTGCCAGCGCTACTGCTCTGGCCCTACGCGAACACCGAGGCCGTGTTGGCACCCCAGCCGGGGGCACCCGTCTTCGGCGAGGTGTCGCCAGATCCCCTGCTGGGTTTTGGGGCAGGTGGGAGCTTGCAGCGGCAGGACATCGTTGGGCCCCAGTCCCTGCCCGGTCCGGATTCGCAGTGTGGCTACGCGATCACAGACATACCTCGACTGGTGCCACTGGACGGTGAGCTGATCCCGTGGGAGTTCCTTGCGAGGGTGGCCTACTTCAGCGGCGTGGACACGACGATGTACGTTGCTGTGGGCGGACAGATACACACGGTGCCGCTCCCCGCGTCCGAACTCACGGCAGTGAGTTTCCCCGTCGCGGGCCCAGGCAGGGAGGTGCTGATCTCCATCGGAACCCCCGGGGCGACGGTGTGCGTGACCGAAGTCCGCGTCGGCAATCGCACCGACCCGGATACCGGCGCTGTGGTTCCACTCGTACCGAAGGGTCTTCCGGAGTGAGCGGCCGCGATCTGGCGAAGGCCGGACATGATTCCCCCGTGCGCGAATCGCGCCGGACGCTGGCATACAGCCCGGCGCTCGACGGAGTGCGGGCCCTGGCCGTCGTGTTCGTGATGCTGTACCACGGCGGCGCCTCCGTGA